>CALLKH010000104.1 GCA_938008425.1 uncultured Planctomycetaceae bacterium
GTAGCGCGGCTGCGCGATGGGATCATCCACAGGTCCGCGATGTTCTGGGCCAGGCTCATACCAAACTGATTAGATCCGCCCCCAGTCGGCAGATTAAACGAGAGTCCCATCGTCGGATTCGTCCAAAGACCGGCTTGAACCACGTCGGCCCGCGCCATGCCCACCTGGAGCAAGACCGCCCGCGCTCTGGGGTTGTTGAGCAGCGCGAGCTTCACGGCTTCGTCAGCGGTAAGCCCGTCCGTGAGCAACTCCGCGATCGCGGCGTCGGCGATGGCCTGATCTTCCGGGTTTTCAAGCGGAGCCTGACCAATGGCGCGTTCGACCTCTGAGCCTGCGCGTTGATAATCGCGACGGGCGTTCACAGTCGCGCAACCAATAATCGCAACGAATGGAAACAGGAACAGAGTTCGGGCTAGACGGTCTCTTACGTTCTTCACGGTTTTCGATCTCCAATTGACAAAGCCACACGCAAAATCAAGCGCATGCGAAGACACGATCGGCATGAGCCGAACGCTCAACGGCTAGGCAATTGGAGAATCAAATCAGTAGAGGAAGGTCGCTCTGATGGAACGACAGGTGTGGTCGATTCGACGAACCGCGCAAGTCGGCGCGAGATTCGAGCTGAACTCGCAAGGTCTTTGGCGAATTGATGGCGGGCAGAGCGACTTGAGCTGTCACAATACCGAGTGCTCGGTTGCCCCCGTCCTTGACGACCGGGCCATCCTGGCATGGGTCTCTGCCGCAGTTGGTTTCGTGAGTGCACGTCTCTGACTCGGACTTGGTGTGGTCGTGATCAGAAGCGCTGAAACTTGGGGGCGCACTTTCATTTTCGATACGAGCGTCGCATGGATGCGAAAGCACCCCCGCCAAGCATAACGCTGGCGAGATTTGAAGCGCCCAGCAAGCGACCGCCAAAATGAAAGCTCGGCTGACCATAGCCGTTTGATATCGGAGAGGAACCGGCATGTCAACAATTTTATTCCGGGAGAACTCACTCGGACGCCGCTCACGACGATTTCGAACCATATTCACGGACCTGCCATTTGACGGTTAGACCAAGCTGGTCTGAGCTTAGCACGCTGTTAAAAACTCCGTTGGACGCGCGAATTCAATGTATGCCGCCCCAAGAACACTTGAATTCCTCAGGGAATTCGCATGTGTACTTTTGGCAACCGAGCCTCCGAAGGCCTCGAAAACACTCTTTTAGCAGCCTGCTAGACGTGGCGCAGCACTAGTCTCGTTCGAGAATGACGAGGGTGACATCGTCACTGAACGAATTGGACCCCTGGAAGTCCTTCGCGGCGGCGATGATGCGGCGTATCTGCTCATCCGGCGTGTGACTCCGCGTGTCTTTCACAATTTGAAGTAGACGGCCGCGCCCGAACGAACTGCCCTCTGCATCAAACAATTCATGCAAGCCATCCGTGTAAAGCACCAGGCGATCTCCGGAATTCATGGGAAATGTGCCGGATCGGTAGCCGCCGTCGAGCGAAACACCGAGCGGCAGGCCATCGGCATCCAGCAGATCGGCGGTTCCGTCGTGGTGAAGTAGAATCGCGGCGTCATGGCCGGCTTTTGCGAACTCGAGTTGACCCCGGTCCGGCGAGATTGTGACGACGAAGCAGGTTGCAAAGTCTCCCGAGCCCGAAACCGCGAGGAGTTGGCGGTTTGTTCTCGCGAGCAGGTCAGCCAGACCATCATGGCTGTTCAGTTCGTATCGCATGACGGTTCGAAGCAAGGCGGTGTAGAGCGCCGCTGGCGCGCCATGGCCCGATACATCGATCACGGCCAGCAGGACCGATCCGTCGTCGAGTTCTACGCAATCGAACAGGTCTCCCGCCACACTGGTCGCCGGGGCAAAGGCCGAGGCAATGGCCAGACCCTGCAACCGCGTGTCTTTCGGCGGCAGGAGGCGCTGCTGGATCCTGCGGGCACGCTCCATTTCGGCGAGCCGGGCGGCTTCAACCCGACCGAGCGACAACGCCATCGCATTGACACCCGCGGCGAGGAATTGCACCTCCGCGCTTCCCAAGCCGCCTGCCCGGGTTTGAAAGCGACCTCGGCCGACCTGGTCCACGACGTGAACCAATTGGCGCATCGGCCGGCGAATCCAGTACAGGAGGCCGACTCCGGTGACGAGGA
The DNA here is from genome assembly GCA_938008425.1 of uncultured Planctomycetaceae bacterium. Taxonomy (GTDB): domain Bacteria; phylum Planctomycetota; class Phycisphaerae; order UBA1845; family UTPLA1; genus JADJRI01. The sequence continues at coordinate 2,143 of CALLKH010000104.1, forward strand.
AAATCAGCATCGCGAGGGCGCCGACTCCGAGAAGCCGTCCGATTGCCCTGGTTTGAATCAATCGAAGCATGGGTTCCAGGGATTGCGCCACGACGACCGAGGAGCCTACCTCTGATTGCGTACTTGCGACGAGAAAATGCCCGCCTCTGTACGTGAATTCGTTTGACGGGACGGTCGACTGAACGGCGGCGGTCATGTGAGCTTCAAGATCAGGATTTGCACGGGCATGCGCTCGAAGGGAGAGTGTACCGCCCGAGTCGAGCACGAGAATGTGATGCCCGGGTGATGCAGCGGCGCTCATCTGCCGGCAGAAATCGTCCAGAAAGGGTTGATAGTCGCCGGGACTGTCGAATCGCTTTCGGGCCACGGCGAGAATGTTCGCCTCTTCCTTCAGTTTTTCGAGTTCCTGTGAAACCAAGGCTTGGCGCTCATGCCTGAAGTCTATCACCTCGGCCACTCCAAGGACAGCGATCACGGTTGCGTTGATCAGGAGGGCCATCCGGAAGGCAAGTGTGTTCCACCATCGCGGTAGCTGTGTCGGGGTGGCTGGCGGGTCTTCTGGGCGGTGCGCACCTTTCATCATTCCTCCAACGTCATCGGACGAATGTTGCGGCGCGTACACGACACACCGTCACTTCAAATTGGATGCATGAGAGCGTCGAATCCTTCACACGAAGAAAAATTTGAAGCTGCCATGATATTTCCAGCATGGAATCGACCTGTGTCAAAACACGCGGTGGTCGATTGCGTATTTTTCAACATTCGGATTGAGACTCCGAACGTGAAGACCGCGAGATAGCGGTCGTCGTCTGGATACCGATCCTCTCCAAGTGGAGCCCCATCGAAGGGGCGCAAATAAGGAACACTGGCACAAGAAACTTCTCCAGACATTCTTCGGGAAGAAACCAAGAATTTCGTGCATCCAATCCTATGGTAAAGGCCTTTGGTCATCAGCGAAGACCTGGGAGGCATGAGTGATGAAGAACCTATTTTCGATCTGCGTACTTGCCGTGGTGCTATCCGGATGTGCTTCGCCGAAATCGTCGCGCGGTTGGGTGCTCAAGGCCGAAGTGGGTAAGCAGTATCCAGACTTTGTGTACGTCGACGAACGAGGCGTGCAACGATCACTTCGAAACCTCAAGGGCGACTTCACTGTACTCGCGTTTACCCGATGTGATCAGGACGCGCACGGTCCAGCTACCGCCGCGCTGCAAACAACGGTGGCGGAAAACGATGGAGCGAGGTTTGTTCGCGTCGTCGGTGTGGACGTACACTGGTTCGAGGGCCAATGCGATCACGGTCGATGTCACCTCGTCGAGGACAATCGCGACATGTTCAGCATCTGCGACGCGACGGGGGCGGTTCGTCGTCTCTACGGGGTAAATGACGGTGTCGCGGCCGTCGTCATCGGCCCGGATGGCCGGGTCTTTCAGATCGCGGCGCAGATTGACGACAGGCTATTTCGCGAGCAACTCAAGGCCGCGGTCATCGAAGAGTCAAATCGAATATCACAGGAACTTTCCGAGAAATATGGGAACATCTGACGCCGGCTACCCTGCCCCCCCCGAGAACGTCGCAAGTCATGAATCATCGCGGCATGCAATGAAGAACAACGGAAATGAGGAGATCTCATGCGCACCAAGACAAGTTCGCCATCGAACGTCAAAGCGATTGAAATCGAATGCGAAGCGCCTGAAGCGAACGCCGTGATGCTTGTCGGCGATTTCAATGAGTGGAGCATGGGTGCGACACCGATGAAAAAGACCCTGTCCGGAAAATGGATCGCATCGATCACCGTGGCGCCCGGCCGATACGAATACAAGTTCTTCGTTGACGGATGCTGGTGTTGTGAGCCTGGTGAACCCGACGAATGCTGCGGCGGGCCCGAATGCGTACCAAATCTTCATGGCACAATGAACCGCGTGATAGAAGTGAAGTGAATATGGCTGATTCAAATCTCTTGCGGGACGGGACGGCAAAGGGTCTGCATCCACACCACACGGCGGATCCATCAAACCGCCGTCGGCCTATTGGCGGCGCCCAACGGCCGCCTTGGTTCAAGGTGGGTGACGGGCTTTTCCTCTTAGTCGTGGGCGCTGAATCCGGCGTGACGATGCAATGGATTCACGAATTGGAATGGAACTTTCTCGTTCTCTCCCTGCTTGGAATGGGGGCAGCGATGTGCGTTCAGATGCTCTTGTCGTTTGGCCTGGCTCCGTTGCTCGGATCGATTGAGACGATGGCGCCCTCGATGGTCGTGGCGATGGTCGTCCCCATGCTGGTTGATGTTTTCGAGATCATGAACCTCATGATCGGACGCTACGAAGCCGGGTTTCTCGGAGCCGCAAGCGGACTCTTCTACTTTGTCTATCTGGAATACTACGGCGCAGCGACACGTCGCCGGTTTGCACTGACGTGGCCGAATGGAGCGAGAACGCGATGACCGACATCTGGAACCTGCGCGCCCGGCTTTACGACATTTGTGAAGGATCACAACTGCGTCGCGGTGCAGCGAAAGCCCGCCTGTTTGCAGGAATGCGAGGAAATGTCCTGTTTGTCGCGGTCGGAACTGGTATCGACATCACCCGGTTTCCGGATGGGCAACGAATCGTCGGCGTCGACATCAGCGGTGAGATGTTGCGACGGGCGGAGGGCCGGCGAAGAGCCTATCGCGGCGACATGAGATTCGTCAGGGGCGACGTAAAACGCCTTGCCTTTAATGACGATTCGTTCGACACCGTCGTGAGCTCGTGCACGATGTGTTCCGTTCCCCAGCCCGTCGACGCGCTACGCGAGCTCTATCGAGTACTTCGCCCCGGTGGACGACTGTTGATGTTCGAGCATGTGCGTAGCGCGAGTTGGTCGCTCGGTTTGGCGCTCGACGCAATGACCCTCTGGACACGCTGGCTCGGAACCGAGATGAACCGGGATACGCTGGCCAACGTCCGGGCAGCTGGTTTTCAGCTTGCCAGAGTTGAAAGCGTCTATTTGGACATCATCCTTTCAATCCATGCGCTCAAGGGGTCATCTGACGAGGAACGATAACATGACATCGCTCGACTCTTTTTCACAACGCCTGAACCTCGCGCTGAGCCAATCCGAAAGGAAACGCGCGGAGCACGAAGGGCATGTCCGCCAACGGATGAACGAAATTTCTCGCCGCTCCGACCAATTCAACGAGGCCGCGACGGTTCTGCTCGCAACGATTGTTCGGCCGCGAGTGCAACTGCTCGCGGAGAAATTCGAGAATGCCCGGATTTCGGATTCGGCCGTGGTGGTCGGACACGCCTGCACGTGCGTTTTTGACCGAAATTCGCGATTCCCAGCCTCAACTTCTCTTGAACTTGCCCTGATTCCGAATGATCCAATCGACCAGATCATCGTTTCCTATCACTTGGAGATTCTACCCGTGTTTCTAGAGTACAGGGGTCGAGATCAACTTGCTCAACCGCTTAACAAGGTGGATGAAGCGACGGTCTGCCGCTGGATCGAAGATCACCTGGGCGAGTTTGTTGACACGTATTTGCAGCTGGAAACTGCCAAGGCGTACCAGGACGAGAACATGGAGACGGACCCCGTCTGCGGCATGCCGGTCAATCGAAACTGGGCGGCGGCGACCGCTGAGCATTCGGGCAAGACTTACTATTTCTGCATCGATGAATGTCGGCAGCGATTCGAGAAACAGCCACATCTATTCATCAAGGAACTCGCATGAGGTGTCCCCGTGGCGGTCAGGAGTTCGAAATCGGCCAAGACTACTGCCCAACACAGAATCAGGCGAATGATCGGAATCTGCGGGATTCCGTTCATGATTGCCTGGTCTGCATCATGGGGTTCGATGGTGTGCTCGCCGGAGCACTCTCTCGACGATCTCAAAACCCAGCTTGAGGCCTGCCGTCGACAGCACAACTCAGATTC
>CALLKH010000105.1 GCA_938008425.1 uncultured Planctomycetaceae bacterium
AGGAATATCGGCGAGAGAATTATCGCCGGTTGTAGGATCTGCCGAATCGCTGATCAAATCGCTTAGGTTTCATCCTTCGCGCTCTTCATTTTTCACTGCGCTCATCGCTCTCACCCTGTCCCTGCGGGACTGGGCTATACGGTGGAGAAGATCGCGATCGTTGAGGCGAACTTTCGCGCTCTGGTCAAGACGCAAGCCGGAAGTCATGGGTTGAACTGTTGGGAGGATGGCCGCTCTCGCGTGATCGAATGATCTTCACGGCAGCAGCGAATCGCGCTCGGCGCTGAGATTTGCCCGGGCGGCGGATTCGAAAGCGGTGCGAAATGGATCGGTCTGAAAGATGGCCGGTCGGGAGAGGAAGTCGGCGATGAACCGGCGACGGCCGTCGCTGTAGGTCTTGTCGTCAGCGAATGCAAACTCGGTGCGGATTCGCCGGCTGTTTTCGCGGTAGGCCTCGTCGGGCAGTGCAAGGACCGAGATGTCGATGTCGGCCACGAGGCGGGCGTCGGAGTCGGCGGCGGGCCCGTTGTGTTTCGTGGCGAGAATCATCCCCTGAACGGTTGAAGTAAAACTCGCGCCGCAGTCGAGGGCCTTCGCGAAGGCGACGGCCACATCGGCGCTGCGCTCCTCGTTGTCGGGTCGGCCGGGGACATAAACGCAGTCGTGAAGCCAGATCGCAAACTCAACGGCATCGGCATTCTGCGCATGCGATCGGTGTGCATCGAAAATGTCAAGCAAATGGGCGACGTGGTCCAGGTTGTGATAGGCCCGCGGCGGATGGGCGTAGAGCGCTTCGAGCGTGTGATAGAGAGCGGGAGCGAGATGCGCGGCGGCATGGCCGATACGAAGACAGAGCGCGATGAACCGGCGCTCAAGGGCATCGGACGTGAGAGTCGGACTCAAGGGGGCGCTCATCATCAGTCAGAATACCAGATCGTGCCCGGCGTGTGCAGGGTATCCCCGGTAACAGACGTACCATGGCTTCCGGACTTCCGATTGACGGCCCGCTGCGACGGCTCCGCCAGGCGAGGCGAATCCGCAGCAACGTCAAGCGAAACCAGTGCTTTCTCCGCAAATGACAGTTTTCTTGTTCGGCTGCCTCGCGAACAAAACAGGCGATCCCAAATTTAGGAAATCCCTTGAAATCACGCCATCCGATCGGGATAGTGAAAGCTAGACGCCGACCGAAAATCGACTGCAGTAGCACGCCGACCCGCCGAAGCCGAGACGCGAAACCCAGTCGCATCATCCGAATTGAAAGGGAGCATTCCATGACCGATCGAACGCCCGGACTCGCATGGATTTCGACAGCCTGCCTGGTCACGTGTGCCGCATTCGTGCCACCGTCCGCTGAAGGGCAGCAGCCGCGCCGCCTGGCGCCGGCGACGCCCGAAGCCAGGGCGGCGGATGAGGCATTTCGAAAGCAGGACTGGGCGGCCGCAGCGAAGGCTTACGAAGAAATCACCAGGTCCAACCCAAAGGACGGCGTCGCGTGGTATCGGCTGGGTTACGCCCTGCACGCCGACGGCAAATACGAGGCGGCCATCAAGGCCCATCGCAAGGCGGGCGAGTTTCCCGATTTCAAGGCAGTCGGACACTACAACCTCGCCTGCGCGCTGGCGTTGACGGACGACAAGGACGGCGCGTTCACGGCGCTCGACGAAGCCATTGAAGCCGGGTTCCAGGACATGAAGCTGTTCGAGGCCGACACCGATCTGACCTCGCTTCGCAAGGACCCGCGATTCGCGGCGGCCCGCCGCCGGCTCACGCCCATCAACGAACTCGTCAGGGAATTCGACTTCTGGGTCGGCGACTGGGACGCCTTCGACGCGAAGGGCAACAAGATCGGCTCGAACCGCATCGAAAAAGTCGAATCCGGCTGCCTGATCGTCGAACACTGGACGAGCGCGCGGGGCCACACCGGCCGAAGCATCAACTTCATCGACCCGGTGGATCGAACGTGGCGGCAGGTCTGGGTCGATGGCAGCGGGAACGTGGTGCGCTACGAGGGCGTCGTGCGTGACGGGGCGATGCATTTCACCGGCACCTATTCGCCCCAGCGCGGCAGCTTCGCCATCGCCCGCGCGACGCTCACGCCCATGGACGACGGCCGCGTGAAGCACGTGATCCAGCACTCCGAGGACGAAGGCAAGACGTGGAAGCCGTATTTCGACGGGGTTTATGCTCGAAAGAACGACGCGACCGCGAAGAACGACGCATCTGAGAAAGGCACAGATTCGGAATCGGCAAGAAAATCGGCGAAGCGTCCGAGCGAAGAATAGCCGCGCGAGTGACGTGGCGCCGTTCACCCCGGCTTTCGCAACGGCGAAGCGCCATGGGCCGCGCGGATTCGATTCGCCGCGGCGAGCAGCTTGTCGTCGTCCACAATGAATTTCGAAAGCTGTGACGTGGAGATTCCGATTATGGCGGCGGCAGTCTGCACGCGGCCGTGATGGGCGTGAAGCAGGTCAAGCGCGGCCGCGATCACGAAAGGGTACTGTTCCGCGCGGCGCGAGATTTCGATGGAACCGGCGGCGGACCGGTGGGCGATGAGCACCTCGGGCGGCGTTTCGGGCGACGCCAACTCCCGCCGAATCTCCAGTGCGATCGCGCGCCTCAGGCGCTTGAGCGCCTTGGCCTTGTTCTCATGCTGTGAACGGCTGTCCTCGGAAATGACGAGCAGCCCGCTGGGCGGATGCCGAAGTCGAACCGCCGAGCTGGTCTTGTTGCGTTTCTGCCCGCCGGGGCCGCTGGCGCGATAGGCATCGACGTCGCATTGTCGAAGCAAGGCGGCATCGTCAAGAGCAAGCCATTCGTCACGCTGACAGGGTTGTGACATCGCGTCGATTCCGTGAACAGGGGCCGGATAATCTGGGTGGCACGAATCGTCTGTTTCGAGGCGGCTCGCGCCAATAAAAAAGGCCCGCCAGCGCGAATGCGTTGACGGGCCCGTATACAGTCGGCTGCCGTGATACAGCCACGTTCGCTGCGATCACAGCAGCATAATACACTCACTCCGCATGGATCACCTCCTTTGTAAAGGGCGAGGCCCCCGTCAGGAAGCGGCGAAAGTGAACCGCTTCAGCCGGGATCACACTCGTCCGACGGCCGTCACCGGCCGGACACAACGCCCGATGCAAATGCATCGCTCGGTCGGCCGCTGCGACTGGATTCAACGCCCCCGCCCAAGTTTTTGGGGGCCGCCGAAACCAAGCATCGGCTGACAAAAAAAGAATAGCTTTCAATTCGCCCCGAAGTCAACGAAAAAGTTCGAGATGCGATGATCGCGGGATTATCTTGACTTTCACGATACAGGACGTTACAAGGAAATAGTCTTGACCTGATGGGCGCCGAGATTCCAAACGGGCCCGCAGGGGGATGAGCCAGGTTCTGGCTTCTCGTTCAAAACGATCATTACCTTCCGTGTGATTCGTTCAGTTCTACAGCGGACTGTTTCGTGTTCACGCGATCAACTGGGGAGTCTTCCGGAGCGGAAAGAAGCGAAGGCAACCGGAAATGATGTTCATGCATTGCGTTCGCGCAGCGTATGAACTCCTGGTTGGTAAGGGAAGGGGTGGGGAGAGACCGGCGGCGTTTCAGGATAGAAAAAGCGTCATTGTACGTTCGATCATCCCTGAACCGACCGCCGGTCGGTTTTTTTACGCCTTGTGTGCTCACGCACAGCCGCGTCCTCTACGCGTCACCTTTCCGAATTCACGACCATGACAAAGGCCCGCGACGCTTCCGCCGCGGGCCTTCTATTATTCTCGACAGATGTTTCGACTTCGACGCCGAAGTGCGACGAATCATCAATAGAGCGTCGGCGGCACCAGCGGCGGCGGCTGATAGAAGCCGGTCCCCCCCACCCCTGACGGCG
>CALLKH010000106.1 GCA_938008425.1 uncultured Planctomycetaceae bacterium
CTTCGTGTAGCCCGCGCCGCCGTGAATCTGGATCGAATCCCAGCCGACGGCGCTCGCCATCTCGCTGGCGTAAAGCTTGGCGATCGAACTCAGCCGCTTGTCAGGGCGGCCGGCGTCGTGCGTGCACGCGGCCTGCCGGACGAGCAGCCTGGCCGCCTCGACCTGCGTCTCCATGTCAGCCAGCATGAACTGGATTGCCTGGTGCCCATGGAGCGGCACACCCATGCTGACGCGCTCCCCGGCGTACTTGACCGCTTCCTCCAGGCAGCCGCGTGCGAGACCGATCGAGAGCGAGCCGATGGTCACCCGGCCGCGATCGAGCACGCGGAGGGCGTCCACATAACCGGCGTGGAGTTCGCCGCACAAGTTTTCGGCAGGGATTTCGCAGTTCTCAAAGTTGACCGGCACGGTGTCGCTGCCGCGCATGCCCATTTTGTCTTCGGGCTCGCCAATGATGAGCCCAGGTGTGCCCTTCTCGACTAGGAACGCCGAGATCGTCCGCGCGCCGCGCTCGGCGCCCTTGGTGCGGGCGGTCACGACGAAGACATCGGCGCGCTTGCCGTTGGTGATCCAGAACTTGTTGCCGTTGAGCAGCCAGCCCTTGTCGGTCTTCTCGGCGCGGGTGGTCAGCGCCTCGGCATCGGTGCCGCAGTGCGGTTCGCTCAGGCACCAGGAGCCGATGACCTCGCCCGTCGCGAGCTTCGGCAGCCAATGCCGCTTCTGTTCGTCGTTGGCGGCGATGCGAATGTGGGTGGAGCAGAGCCCGGAGTGAGCGGCGATGAACAGTGCCGAAGCGCCGCACCATCGCGCGATCTCTTCGACGACGACCGTCATGCCCAGAAGGCCAAGCCCTGAACCGCCGTATTCCTCGGGGAACGACACGCCCAGAATTCCGACCTTGCCCATCTCCTTGAACAGTTCGGTCGGGATCCACTTTTCGGCATCCCATTTGCGGGCGTGCGGGGCGATCTTGTCCGCCGCGAACGCTCGCGTGATGTCCCGAATTCCGACAAATTCCTCTGGCAGCTCGAAGTTCATCGTTGGGCTGTCTCGCTTCTCTATGACGTTGTCACACTGGAGGTTGGGGGCACACCGACAGGATGGCCTGTGACTCCCCGAAATCTCGAAACGGCGATTATAGATGAGCTTGCGCGATGGTCAAAGCGAACGCCGAATAGGAATCGCCGAGGCAGGTCAAGCGAATGATGCCCCGCATCTATAGAACGAAAAGAGCCATGAAGCTCGGACCGACGACTGTGAACCCGAGTACGACCGTCCAACTTTCAATCATCACGACATTCGCTCGCGATTCGTTTGGACTCGAGAGCTGACCGAAACGGCTCGAGCTTTGCCGCGACCCTAAGTAAAACGATTTAACTCGCCGCAATCAACGAAAAACGTCCCTTGTCGTCACGTGACACCTGCCAATACGCGTGCTTGGGATCCTGCCCAAGGAAAAGCCGCGCATCGGCTTCGACCAGGTCACTGAGCAGCCGCGACTTGTTCATCATGTTCTCGAACGGCAAGAGATCGTACGCCATGTTGAACCGAAGCCCGACATGGGCCGACGTGGGCATCAGATCGGCCGGCAGGACAATCCGGCTTTCACCGTTTTTGAAAACCACGCCCTGCTGATGCCGCGTATGACCCGGGAATTTCCGCACCGATATTCCCGGAACGATTTCCGCCTCGCCATCCACAAACGAAAGCACACCCGCCGCCTCCAGCGGCGCGAGGTTTTCGCGCCGATAGGTGCCGGTCATCACGGCGTGCCCGCCGACGGCATCCTCCCATTCGCCCTTTTGCACCACGTACTTCGCGCGCGGAAACGTCGGCACAAAACCGCCGCCGCCGTCGGGCATCGTTCCTCCGCCGGCGTGGTCGAAGTGAAGATGCGTCAGAATCACGATATCGACGGACTCGCGGTCAATTCCTGCGGCCGTCAGCGAATCGAGCAGCCAGTGTTCTCCGAACTGGAAAAACCCCTGCTCCTTGGCGTCGAACTTCGAGGCATGGCCCGAGCCGGTTTCGATGAGAATCCGCTTGCCGCCGGATTCGAGAAAAAAACAGCTCGTCGCGAGCGGGATTCGATTGGCGTCGTCGGTCTCGGTGAGGCGGGACCAGATCGGCTTCGGGATGATGCCGAACATCGCCCCGCCGTCGAGCCAGAGGCGACCGCCGTCGAGGATGGTGATGTCCAGGTCGCCAAGATGCACGCGCGGCGGCTGCGCGACGGGGCCAAGTCGGGCGGTGGGTTCCATGACGCTAGGTTTTAAGCGCGCCGTCACGGCCGGACAAGTCGCGCGGCTTTCGGGCGCGGGCGTGGTCGTTATAATCCGACCCGCGTCAGACGCGACTTCATTGATTATCAACTGGATAGCCCCGGAGCCCGACATGCTTCTCGCTCAGAAACTTGCGGATTGGACCAACAAACTCAAGTACTCCGACCTCACCCCCGAGGCGATTCACGAAACCAAGCGGCGCTTCATCGATTCACTCGGTACGTCGCTCGGCGCCTACAAGTCCAAGCCGGCGACAATCGCCCGGCAGATCGCAGCCGGCCTTCCGCAATCAAAGGGAGGGGCGGTTGTCGTGGGCACCAAGATGCGGGCGCCGGCCGCCATCGCCGCGTTCGCCAACGGCGCTCATATCCGCTACCTCGACTACAACGACACCTACCTCTCGCTCGAGCCCGCCCACCCGTCGGACAACATCGCCGCGACGCTGGCGGCGGCGCAGGCCGCGGGCAAATCCGGCAAGGACCTGATCCTCGCGACCGTCATCGCCTACGAGATTCAGTGCCAGCTCTGTGACGCCGCCTCTCTTCGCGCCAACGGCTGGGATCACGTCACCTACGGCAACTTCAGCGCGACGCTCGGCGCGAGCAAGCTCTACAACCTTCGCCCGGACCAGATGGTCCACGCCCAGGGGCTCGCCGGTGTCTGCAACATCGCGACGCGCCAGACACGAACCGGGCAAATCTCCATGTGGAAGGCGTGCGCGTTTTCAAACGTCTGCCGAGGCGCGCTGTTCGCGGTCAACCTCGCGCGAGAGGGCTTCACCGGTCCGAACGAAATCTTCGAGGGGCCCAAGGGTGTCTTCAAGATGCTCACCGGTCGGGAATTCGACGTCGAGCTGGGCTCCAAGCGCGACGGCTACATGATCAACAAGACCTACATCAAGTTCTGGCCGGCCGAGTACCACGCCCAGAGTTCGATCGACGCGGCGCTTCAGATTCGCAAGGAATTCATGGCCGACGGCTGGCGGTGGAGCGACATCGACCGAATGGAAATGGAATCGTTCGAGGCGGCGGTGTCGATCATCGGCAGCGAGAAGGAAAAGTGGCGGCCCACGAGCCGCGAGACCGCGGACCACAGCATGGGCTACATGACGGTGGCGGCGCTGATCGACGGCGACGTCACGCGGGCAACGTTCGAGCCGAAGAAGTTCACCGATCCGAAGTATCTCGACCTGCTCGATCGCACGACGATCGTCGAAGCGGACGACCTCAACGAAGGCTACCCCGAAGGTATTCCGAACCGCCTGAAGGTGTACTTGAAGAACGGAAAAATGTATGAGAAGACCGTCAAGTACCCCCGCGGCCACGCCGGGAACCCGATGACCGACGAAGAGGTCGAATACAAGTTCCGCACACTGGCCAGGGGCGTGATCTCCGATCAGCAGCAGGACAAATTGCTCGCGGAGATGTGGAAGCTCGACACGATGAAGAGCGTGCAGAACCTGTGGCAGTTCAACGTGGGCGGGAAGGACGCGAAGAAGGCGTCGAAGAAGAAGGCCGGGGCGGGGAAGCGGAAGAAGTAGGTCCGAACTGCCGGCGATCAACTGGGTGTCGGCAGACCTGTGTTCGCCTCGCCACTGATCGGTCGGATTCAGCCGACCAGCGTTTGCCACCAGCTTCAGCTGGTGGAATCGGAGGCCCCCAACACTAATTCCATTCCAATATGAACTTCAGCCGGCTTCAGCCGGGCTTGGCTCGCAGTCTTCCTGATAATCGTCAATCTCCAGTCGCTCATGGAGCCGGCCTTTGGCATGGTGCTCGCGCTGGCGTCGGATGTAGTCAAGCACCCATTCAAGATTTCGCTTGCCGAAACTGACCACGCCATAGCCGCGCTGCCACTCGAGCGCCTTGCGGTTCATGCGCTTGTTCACCTCAAACGATGAAGCGCCCTTCAACTCCTGCACCAGTGTGCTGATCGTCACAAAGGGCTCGATGCTCAGCGCCAGATGCACATGGGTATCGGTGCCGCCGAGGCCGTGCAGGTAGGCGCCCTTGATCCGCCGGCATTTGGCGGTGATCTCGGAATGAGTCAGCGACTCAAAATCTCCTGACAGCAAGGGCTGGTCAAGTTTGGTGTGCCAGTTGAAGTGCAGAAATATCTCATGATAGACATGGCTGCTCATGATTTGGGCTC
>CALLKH010000107.1 GCA_938008425.1 uncultured Planctomycetaceae bacterium
GCAACTGATCCTGCTCATATTCACCAGGCTCAATTCACTGAGTTCTTGCAATTGACCGATCGGGCGAACGTCCGCTAGTGGCGAATTCCTGATCGACAGCTTTCGTAGTTTGACAAGGGACCGAAGGGGATCCAAGTCCTTTGAATCAAAATAATCCAGATAGAGCGACTGAAGCGCAGAGCAATTGAAAATCGACTTCCCTTTGGTTCTCCAGTGGAGCCGACAGTGTCTTAACCGCGGAAAGTTCTCAAAATCGATCTGAGTGCGACAATAAGTCTGGATCGAGAGATTCTCCAAATCCTCCAGCCGATGAATCGGTGAAATATCGTCGACAGTATGGTGGATGATCTCAAGTCCCGTCAGGAAAGGAAAATCGCCTACACAGCTCACATCCCTCCTGTTAAACCCCAACGATTGATTGATCTCCAGTCGCTTGAGTTGGTTCCGCTTCATGAACGCCCGGGTTTGAGCGATCAGGTTCTCGTCTAGCAAGACAGTCGGACCGAAATCGGACTTCCGAACCAGGAACATGCCGCGCCTGGAGATTCCATAGTCGTCCAAATCTTCGTCCAGCTCATTGAGTCGATGGCGCATCGAGAACCTTTGGCGCGCCGCTGACCGTATTCTTGACGACGGGCCGATTGCATTTCTTGTGTTTGCACAGAGCGTCGATCCTGGTCCACCAAGCCGATCGATCATCATCTGTTGCACGAGAATCCGTTCTTCTCGTCCATTCTTCACTGCTGTTCCTCTTGACACCGAGGCGAACTCGGCTGCGTTCATGCGGTCGATGGCTGTTTGGTCGGCGGCGCTTCCGCCTGGGCTGAACTATTCTTCACGGGTCGGAGTTCAGAATCCAAGCGTGGTGGCCCAAGTTTTGCTCAATTTGAAGCCCTGGAATTCTTCCAATCCAACAATTACGAGTCGCACCGAAGGATGAAAGTTATCTATGGATGAGAATCGAACACGCTGACGCGGAGCACCGACCCCCGCCCCCGCTTTGAAGCCTTACTCCTCGATTGCGCGCCCCGGCCGGCTACTCATCCGCCGCGGAGTTCTCAGGCTCCCATGGAGACTCCGCGTCCTTCCGGCACCAGGCTCGTACAGTTCGGTCCATCAGGGGCTTCCTGAGCGTGGGTTCGAGCTCAAGCACCTCATCCAAAGCCCAAACCTGAGCGCCCTTGGGGTCTTCACGCTTGACGGCCCAGCAGACAAACTGCCATCCACTGTCGTCAGGATCATCCGTCTCGTCCCATCGAGCATATCGAATCGGATGCTTGCGCGTCGCGACATGGTTGCACACGATTGCAGCGCATGACTCGATCTCCTTCAGGCTCGGCGTCGATTTCGTCATAGAGCACCTCCAAGGCGGCAGGGCTCATGTCAGGATCGCCGCCTCAAATAGGCATGATCTTAGCCCAACGACTCTTCCGAATCTTTGGACGCGCGACCGCCGTGGTGCGCGAACAGCCCGAATGCAGTGTCCGACGACGGTGACGTGCGGCGAGAATTAAGGATCGGTTGAATGCCGGGCACACCCATGCCTTCGAGAGATTGTTCGATGCTCACTCAGCGGCGGCATCCGATCATGAAGACTTAATCGCCATGAGCAATCACCGTTCCGCGGGACGTATCCCCTTCAAGTATCCTCCAGAGCCTAATGTTCGTTCTCTGTCGATCCATTTCGCCGACGATCCGCTCAAGAGCACCTTTCAAATCATCTCCGTAGGTCTTCCCGACTCGGACGACGGAGCGATAAACGAGAACGGCCGCGGCGTCGCTGACGTAGGTCGGAATCAGGATTCGCCACTGCTTGTTAACGGGCCGCTTCAAGAGGTCTTGCAGCTTGAGCACGAACTCCACGTTCAACACTGCCGGAGTTGCGAGCTCCAGATACTGGGTCCGGACGCCATAGTTGTCGCCGCGGAAATAGAATTCCTGGTTTGGGCCGTGAGCGGTTCTTCCAAGTCTTGCTAGGTACCGGTAGAATCGCCTCCAGCACCAGCAGCGCTCGAATTCCTGTTCGCTTACATCCGAATCAGTCGGATGACTTTTCCAGAGCCCATTCCATTCATCCAGACTGGGCGATCCAAAGTGGTACTCGCAACCATATCGTGCATTTGTCATCTAAGGGCCGCGATTCGGAATGAGCCCATGGAAAGATAAGCCGGATTCGATGACCCCATCCATAGCCGACCAATCTGCCCCCTCGCCGAAGCTTCGGCATCTGCAACCCGGCCGGGGTAATCCAGCGCGGTCGTTAACCACGAGGAGTCTTGCTCGGCTCCCTCGAGACATTTGAGGGAGGGCCGAGGTAAACGCCCTTCGTCCACGCGATCGCCGCCTTTTTTCCGATTCGAATCGATGGCCACAGCCGCCCGGTGCGATCGCTGATGAGCAACTTCGAAGGGACGCTGTGATCCCTGACCCATCGAGTGATTTGCTGATACGCGGTGCGCTGTTCGTCGGGCGCGCGGATCTTCTCACGCGTGCGGGGGTCGAAGAAGGTCGGATAGAAATCCACGCAGCCTTCCCGGATGAACTTCACGCCGCCAGAGACTCGATCTCCGGCCCATGACAAGTCGATGGTCGAGCCGCCGATTCGCTGAACAATGGAAAAGTTGCCCTGGTAATGTCCAGCCTTGATGTACTCCTGCTCCAGCGGGAACTTCGTAAAGTCTTCACGGCTCAGATGCCAGAGTGCTTCATCCTTCTCTCTTACATACTCGATCACATCATCCTTCCTATCAAACATCGGAGGCTGATTCATAACGTAGCGGCTCGGCGTTATCGACATGCCGAGGCCAAGCAGAAAGGTGACGAAGTCTTCCATCTCCTCATCGTTGAACAGGTAACTGAGTTCGGGCATGAGCAGGTTACTCTATCCGGTAAGATTCATATTCGATGCCTATCGTGTCGGAATCAAATGACCTCCCCGCCTTATCCTGCCAACATAATAAGGTGCCTGACCCTCGAAATCGCAATACCAATTAAGAGAGATCAAGTGCCTGAGGTGTTTGCTGAAACCAACGACGAAAAATGAGCGGGCAGATCGGAGATGGAACTGCTTTTCCTTTCATTCTCCGGCCCAAGCGACCTTACGATCTCAATCTGACGTACATGCTCGAGCGTCAGGCGCTCGCCGAGTTGCCCTTTAACCACAATCGCGCCCGCCTGCTCTTCAATCCGCGCATCGGCCGGCAGATTCGGCGCCAGGATCACGATATCAAACATCCCATCCGGGTACCGTAAGAGGATGTACCGCCATTCGACGCCGTCAATTAGATGGGAAATGCCATCAGATCCTTCGATGGAAAATCGAATTGTCCACCTCTTGGCCGGCTTGGCTGAATGAAACTCCCAAGCCGGCAGGCTCGGAGCATCACGCACAATCTCATCGGTCAGCTCGAGCAACTTACGTTGCCCGGCGGGTGAGATGGCCAAGAAGTTCGGCTCCTGTAAACCCGGCCCCACCTCCCAAGTCAGAGGCCCCAGTTCACGGACGCGCCGATCGAGCTCGGTCAGGATCTCATCGTTGTCCAGATCGGCAGCGAGCCGCCCGGCAACTCCGGTGAACCACAACCAGAACGCCTCTGAAGCTAAACGAGATTTCTCCACCGAAAACTCAATCCTTTTTCTCGATTTCATTGCGCTTGTTATCTAGGTTCTCGATACCACCGGCCTGATCGATGGCCTTTTGTTCTTTTTCGCGACCCGCCTTTACGTCCTTCGAGTCGTAGGTATCAATCACCTCCGCCTGCTTCCGGTCTCGTCCGTCGTTCGAGTGGCGCGCTTTCTTCGGATCCGGCTGATTGTGTCTACCAATATATGGCTTCCCACTCGGCGTTCCATCGCCCGGAACCTTATAAATTGAGCCGCGATTGTCACTCGAAGCGAACTTGCAGCCCAGGTCATTCTTAGCCTCTACTCGGGCCCTCTTCAACTCTTCCGTTTTCTTCCTTGACTTCTCGAGAAGTCTTTTCGCCTTCTCAGGCAGTTTTCTTGCTTTTTGACTCTTCTCAGCTGCCTCTCCGAGACTCTCCACGAGTCTTCGTAATTTGCTCGTGAGCATCGAAGCCGCTGCGAGCTCGTCGCCGGGAGTAGGCACCATGGTGGCCGCGGCAGCAATTATCAGCTCCCCCGTAAACTCGAGGGCGGCGGCGGCCACCTCAGAAGCCGAATTGATCGTTACCATGATCTCATCGATATGACTTGCATACGCCTCTTCCGCATCGCCGACTAGTCCATCATTCCATTCGGGATCACCCGGAAAGAGTCCTCGGCGATCAATCCAAAGAACTGGTTCCGACCGGACGTACTCAAACAAGCTCAAAGAGCCGCCCGCGTACCCCAACGGATCCTTTTGCAACCACCTTCCCAGCGCCGGCGAGTAGCTGCGGTACATGAAGTGATACAGCTCCACCCCCGCGTCGTAACGCTGGCCCGTCCAGAGGAACGGGTTGCCCAGCGCCGAGTACGCCCCGCCATTCGCCGACGCCTCGACGGCTACCCAGCCGCTTCCGAATCGGAATTCGACGTGCGATTTTCCGTAGGGGTCGTAGGTGTATCGCTCGACGATCGCACCGTCGGCGCTCGCGAGGCCGATCACGCTGCCCAGGGCGTCGTGCAGGTAGTGATACACCCACGTCGGCCCGGAACCGCCGACCGGCACGCCGGGTTCCACGTGGCTGACCATCGCCACCGGCTCGGGGAAGCGGCTGCCCCAGACGAACTCGCGAGCCAGCGCCCAGCCCGTGCAGGCCGGGTCGCTCGTGTCGCAGACGTACTCCTCGATCGTCTCCAGGCCGTCGTAAATGTGCCGCGTGTGCCGGGGCTCTGTCAGCGGCGGAACGGCCGTCGGGTCGATGTGCTGAATCGTCTCGACCCGCCGGCCGACGGCGTCGTAGCGAATCTCCATCAAGAGCGCGGCGTCGGCGTTTCGCCGAACCGCGACGAGCCGGTTCTCCTCGTCGTACTCGTAGCTCTGCCCCTGCGCCGCGGGCTCGAACGACCGAGCCGTCGGGTCCCGCGTCAGGTTTCCGGCCGCATCGCTCTGAAGCGACAGCGCCTCCTGGCCGCCGGGGCCGTCGGGGTCGATCTGGGTGTACTGGTTGATCGCGTTGGGTTCGCGCGTCTGCGTGATGTCCGACGACGCCCCGACCAACTCGCGGAACTCCCGCCAGTTGCCACGGCGATCAAGATTCTGCCACGACTGAGACTTGGCCAGCGACGGATGGACCAGCGGCGCCGCGATCGTCGGCGATGTGCCGGCCGCCATCGTGCCCCGCGACATGACCGTCAGGCGATCGCGATTGTCGTACGAATAGACCTCGGACCGATCGGTCATGTCGTTCGGCCCACTCACGGCATTGAACCGCTTCCAAAGCCGGTTGCCGTTTTCGTCGTAGCCGTAGTCGATGTCGAAGATCGAGGCCGCGTCCTTGGCGTGTGTGATCCTCGTCAGCCGGTCGTTCAGGTCGTGTTCGAAAACGGAGTTGATTCCGTTGACAAGTCCCGCGGAGACGCGCCGGTCGTCCCGCCCGGGCCCGTGCCGGATGTTCAAGGACGCACTATCCGGCCCCCGGCTTCATCCGTCCCTCATCATCAAAGAGTGCATCGTAACGATCCGCTTCCGAGCAAATCCATACCCAAATGGACGGCCACCTCGCGATTTCGCGTCCAGTAGCAGGCTCCAATCGGAGGACTTCCTGGCTCTCAGTGGACGTAATAGCAACATTTGAGCCGTCGTCACTGTATCCACCGATGAATACAAACTCATTGGGGCAACCTGGAAATCGCTCGCCAGCACCATTCTGTGTTACCAGGCAGTAAGGCTGATGCGTTCCCTCACCATTGCGATCAAAGCTCGTTCGCCTGCCATAGACTGAGATCTCGTCGGAGAAGAGATGTAGGCCGTTGGCCTCTTTGTAAAACTCGCGGAGTGCCTTTGGAATAGGGCGCTTGAATTCTCTTTCCAATGCGTTGATGGCTACATAGTCCAATCGGCCGTGAATCTCGTGTAACCATGCTTCAGGCGCAACATGAGGGACCGGGCAGATGAGTTCTGTACCGTTGGCCAATCGCCTGACCGGATGATTGCGCCATCTGTCTAAGAGAGCATTGAGGTACTCCCAAGAGAATTTCGTATTATTAGGCATGCTTCTGTCCAATCGTATCAGGGATCAGGTCGATCAACAAACTCGCCGTTGGTGCCATTACGAAAATTGCCCCCATGCTCATTCAAGTGTTCTTTATGCCCTTTGACAAACTTTACGTTTCGCTGATTATCGGCAAACTCCGGGAAATCATTAACGCTCTTTATGTGGTGACCCTCATATCCTGAAACTTTTCCGGTCTTGAGCAACTCTTCCCTTTGAGCTTTCGTCCATCGAACAGTGCCATGACCAGTCTTTTCTACCATCGCCTTCTCGGCCTTCCATGCGTCCCTAACGCCTTTCCTACGTAAAGCGTCGATATAATTCTTGACCCGCTTTTCGAGCGCTTCAATGCGACTCATCACATCCTTGTAGCGACCATAGTCTTTCGCTACGCCATACGCATCTCCAGCAAGCGGAATCAAATCAATTGCAAAATCAAGCCAGTCGCCTTCTAGCAGATCGAGGATGCGATCAGCCTCGTCTGCTAACTGTTTAGCGAAATCTCTCTTGATCAGCTTTCGAAGTTTGGCTTTGATTCGTTCCTTGACGTACTTTTTCAATGCGGCCTTGATGCCGATTTTTCCCGCTTTTTTACCGACACATGAGATTAACGATCGTCCGTCTGGATCGACGAAACTGATTGGGCCCGAGGCGACATATTCATATAGGTTGACACCATCAACGTATTCGAGCGGATCCTGCTGCAACCACCTTCCCAGCCCCGGCGAGTAGCTGCGGTACATGAAGTGATACAGCTCCACCCCCGCGTCGTAACGCTGGCCCGTCCAGAGGAACGGGTTGCCCAGCGCCGAGTACGCCCCGCCATTCGCCGACGCCTCGACGGCCACCCAGCCGCTTCCGAATCGGAATTCGACGTGCGTTTTGCCGTAGGGGTCGTAGGTGTATCGCTCGACGATCGCGCCATCGGCGCTGGTCAGGCCGATCACGCTGCCCAGGGCGTCGTGCAGATAGTGATATACCCACGTCGGCCCACTCGTGCCCACCGGCACGCCGGGCTCCACGTGGCTGACCATCGCCACCGGCTCGGGGAAGCGGCCGCCCCAGACGAACTCGCGGGCCAGCGTCCAGCTTGCGCAGGCCGGGTCGTTCGTGTCGCAGACGTACTCCTCGATCGTCTCCAGGCCGTCGTAAATGTGCCGCGTGTGCCGGGGCTCTGTCAGCGGCGGAACGGCCGTCGGGTCGATGTGCTGAATCGTCTCGACCCGCCGGCCGACGGCGTCGTAGCGAATCTCCATCAAGAGCGCGGCGTCGGCGTTTCGCCGAACCGCGACGAGCCGGTTCTCCTCGTCGTACTCGTAGCTCTGCCCCTGCGCCGCGGGCTCGAACGACCGAGCCGTCGGGTCCCGCGTCAGGTTTCCGGCCGCATCGCTCTGAAGCGACAGCGCCTCCTGGCCGCCGGGGCCGTCGGGGTCGATCTGGGTGTACTGGTTGATCGCGTTGGGTTCGCGCGTCTGCGTGATGTCCGACGACGCCCCGACCAACTCGCGGAACTCCCGCCAGTTGCCACGGCGATCAAGATTCTGCCACGACTGAGACTTGGCCAGCGACGGATGGACCAGCGGCGCCGCGATCGTCGGCGATGTGCCGGCCGCCATCGTGCCCCGCGACATGACCGTCAGGCGATCGCGATTGTCGTACGAATAGACCTCGGACCGATCGGTCATGTCGTTCGGCCCACTCACGGCATTGAACCGCTTCCAAAGCCGGTTGCCGTTTTCGTCGTAGCCGTAGTCGATGTCGAAGATCGAGGCCGCATCTTTGGCGTGCGTGATTCTGGTCAGCCGATCGTTCAGGTCGTGTTCGAAAACGGAGTTGATGCCGTTGCCCAGCGCGGCGCCGATCCGGCGATTCGCGAGATCGTGGGCCCAGATAGCGCCAACGCCACTGCCGCCCGAGACCGAGGTGAGCCGGAACCGCTGATCCAATCGATGCGTGACCGAGCGTCCCGCCGGGTAGAGGGCGATGCGTCGAAGGTCATTTGAGCCCACGACGTAGTCAAACGCCGACGTGTAGGTCGCAGGATCGGCCAGATACGACTGTGACGCGGTGTCGAGCCGGTCGGAGCCGTCATAGGTGAAGATCGATTCGGTCCACTGGTTCTTCGCGCGGCGGAGGCGACTCGATCGATCGAAGGTGAATTCCTCCGTCCGCGTCGGATAGTACCGGTGCGTCAGGTGGTCGAGATCGTCGTAGTTGAACAGCGTCAACACGCCGCGCTGATCGAGACGGCTCCACAGGTTGCCCGAGGCGTCGTACTCGTACTCGATCGAACCGCCGGGCGCGGGGTAGGTGATCTTCGTCAGTCGCAGCGCGTGATCGTGCTCATAGACCGTCGTGTTGCCATCGTGATCGGTCAGTGAGACCTGGTTGAGTCCGTCGTAGCCGAATGTCGTCCGGGTGTTGTCGGTCGGGATAGCCGGGTTCGGCGGATCTCGGAAGTCCTCGATCTTCTCGATGAGGCGGTCGATGGCGTCATAGGTGAATCGCGTTGCGATGCCGCGGTTGTTGATCTCCTGCAAGAGATTGCCGACGGGGTCGTAGGCGTAGGTGGTAAACTTGTCGGGGCTCTCGATGATTGGATCGCGGGCCGCAATCACCCGATCGGCCGAGTCGTATTCGAACTCCCAGAACTTCTGGAGACCGTCAAATCGCTTGAGAACATTGCCATTGGCGTCGTAGAGGTAGGATGCGATCGGCCCGAGCTGATCGACGACCGACATCAAACGATCCGCACGATCGTACGCCATGGTGAGGGGATTGCCGTTCGGCAGAATCACCTCTCGCACGTGATCGGCGCCGTCATGGCTGAAGAAGGTGACCTGGGGACCATGAAGGGCGTCGTGCACCGTCCTGGAGAACGCGCGCTCCGCCGCGTCATACTCGAGCGTGACTCGCTCTCCCTCGGGTCCATGAATCGTGAGGGGATTGCCGACTGGATCGTATTCAAATGCCGTGATCGCGTCATCACTGTCGCCGAGCGGCGCGTCATGCTGGGCGCCCACCTTTCGCACGACGCTGGTGAGCCGATCGAGCTTGTCGTAATTCAGGAATGTGACCTTGCCCCGAGGATCAATGATCTTGTGGGGCAGCGACTCGCCGGGGGTCGCGGGATTGCAGGCACAGCCGCCGGGCGATGTGTACTCGTACCGAGTGGTGAATCCGAGCGTGTCCGGCGCGATCGTTTCCGTCTGAATTCGGTTGAGCGCATCGTAGGCGAACGACGCCGACCGGAATTCGGTGGGGTTGGCACCCGGGGTTAACGCCCGGTCAACGCGAAGCAGGCGGCCGGCATCGTCGCGGGAAAACACCGTCCGGTACCCGGCCGCGTCGCGCATCTCTTCGAGTTGGTTTCGATCGTTGTAGTCAAACGCGGTCACCCGGCCGTTGGCATCGGTCTGACCGATCAAGTTTCCGTTGGCGTCGGGAACCCAGAGGGTCGTCAGGCTCAGACCCTGGGCGCGATCATCCTCGGTCTCTCGAATCAGCCGATTTCGGTGATCGTAGCCGTGGGTGGTGACGAACCCGCGCGGGTTGGTGACCGCCGTTAGATTGCCGTGCAGATCGTAGCCGTAGGTTGTGGTGAGTCGAAGCCCGTTGGGCGTCGCGTCTTCCATCGAGGACAGCAACCGGCCCATGGCGTCCCACGTGAATTCGTCGACGACATCGGCATCGCCGCGTTCGACGATCTTGATTTTGATCCGGCCCATGGCGTCGTATTCGTAGCGGCTTAAGAGGTTCAACTGCCCCGGGCCCGCCCCGCGTGTGAGCCTGGTGAGATTGCCCTGGCCGTCATACTCGCGAATCGTCTGGTGACCGTTGCGATTGGTTCGCGTCACCATCTTGATGCGGCCCGGCAGCGTCGGGGCGGATCCGGCGGGATGGTCCTCGTACGAAAAGGTGATGATTTTGTCCTGCCCAGGCTCGGTCGATTCGATAATCGGGTCGATGATGGACAGAAGGTCGCCGTTGTTGATGTCGTATTTGTATTCCCACACATCCTGATCGGGCTCGATGTGTCGGGTCACCAGGTCGCGAAACTTCTTGTGCTGGTATTCGAATCGTTCGACATTCAGCTCGGCATCAGTCCGCTCGATGACATTGCCGTAGGCGTCCCACCGGGTCACTGTTCGGTGACCCAGCTCGTTCACACTCTCGGTACGACGGTTTCGATCCACACCCGATTGCGGACCGCCAAACGTGACGAAAGTCGCTGGACCGCTGTTCGGCGCCTGGAGCCCGCGGAAACGGCCGAGATTGTCCCGGGTGACGATCCAGTCGTGGCCGCGTCCATCGGTGTAGGTGACATCGCCGGGCGCGATCGTATCTGTGTTTTTCGTGGGAAAGGCCGCGCCTGAGACCCGGGCGATCACGTTCGACTGGCTGTCGAGCAGCGTGGGCTCGCCGTTGTCATAGGCGGCCGTGTAGAACGTGCCGTTCTTCAGCGTCTCCTTCGTGATCCGATGCGAAGCGTCGTAGTCGTAGGCAACCACACCATGCAGCGGGTCGGTGATGGTCTTGAGGTCGCCGGTATTGCTGTCGTAGGTGAAAGAAGTGACCCTCTGGTCGGGGTCGGTGATCTTCCAGAGACGACCCGGCGTGCCCGCATAATAGGTGAAGGTCACCTGCCGGCCGTAAGGGCTGACGATGGAGGCTAGCTTCCCGTTCGTGTAGTTGAATCGCGTGATTCGACCCCGGCGGTCAACAATACTCGTCAGGCGATTCGAGGCGTCAAACGAGTAGGTGTCGCCGTTGGGATAGAGCATCGTCGGAACGGAGCCGACCGGCCGTGTGAGGATCATGTTCCGGCCGGGCGGCGTGATGTAGGTCGCGCCTCCCGACGAAAGAAACGCATGCCGCCGGCCGGTGGAATCGCGATAGATGAACTTCGAGAGGCCATGCTCGGTCTTTTCGGCGAGCGTCAAGTTGTAGCTATGGGTCCATCCGAACCCGAGCGGCCCGTCTTCGTGTGCCCGAAGTGCGTCATAACGAATTTCCAGATCGAACTCGATCCCGTCATCCGCATAGCTCGTCAAGATTG
>CALLKH010000108.1 GCA_938008425.1 uncultured Planctomycetaceae bacterium
TTGAACGGCTTGTGGCGGCTGTTCACGCTCGATCACCATCTTCGGTTCCGCCTTGTCCTGGTGGGCCTGCTGGGGTTTGAGGGCCTGCTCCATATTCTCTACGGAGAGGAAACCTTCGTCTATAGTTTGAACTTTCTTCCGCTGCTCCTCGCCGTTGCCGCTTTGGGGGCCATCAGTCCGGGCCGTCGGATAGTCCTGGCCTTGGCCGCCTCGCTCGCGCTCTGTACGGGCGTCAACAACTGGGACCAGTTGCAGGAGGCTACGCGCACGGCGACGCAGTTCACACCGCAGCGTGAGATCATGACCACTATGATGCAGAAAGATCCGGATCGGCCCTGGCCCCGCTCGGTGGGGCATATCCCGCTGGCGCAGCCCGGCACTCCGGAAGGCGGTACGGCCTATCACGAGCCGGGCGGGGATTTCAGTCCGCATGTTCCGAGCTTCGGCGTCTCCATCTGGCTCTGCGATGCGGACGGACTTCCGGTCGTCACCAGCCAGACCATGCCGCTCAGCGATATCCAGCAGCGGTTCGCACCCTCCACGCATCCGCACATTCCGGCCATTGTCACGCAGACACCCTACTATCAGGCGACCTGGTCGCGGCTGGACGCCACCCATTGGGAACTGCGTTTCAAAAATTATACGAACCATGTTCCCGCGATTCTCATTCGCAGCGTGGGACCGGCAGGCGGGCCGGTGACCGCTTTGGACTGGGACGGGACCCAGATCGGGGTCAACCATCGTTGGGCGGTGAGCGCGGCGCCTGCTCCCCGCTCGATCGCCTTCGGAGATGAGAATTCGTCCGATTGGATGACCGCGCAGTCATCGGCCAAGTCGTGGACCGGCGAATCCGGCTGGGGATATGCGCGAATGAAGTTTGCGTCGACCTCGACGGGGGAGGACGACGAAATTCGTGTCGTGCTTGCCGATTTGCAGCCGCCCGTCGACATTCAGAATCGCTACACACATCTGTCGAAGCGGGCTCGTCTCGCGCTCCCCGAGCCGCGCCTCCAGGCCTCCATGGATGCACAAATCACGCATCTCATGATGAGTCTCGTCGACGATGAAACCAGGCCGGGCGATCCCACGTTTTACTACCGCGCCTGGCATCGACAGGGTTCATACATCACGGCAGCGCTGGCGCGGGCCGGCGATCCTCATGTCAGCCGGGTCCTCTCGCAATTTCTGGCCTCTCACGATTTTGCCGGTGGCTCCGGTCCCGAAGCGGATGCCCCCGGCCTGGCCATCTGGGCGCTGACCGAGTCGGCTGCGTATATCGCCGACCCGAGGCACGATCAATGGCTCTGGCCGCACATTCTCCGGAAAGCCCAGCTGATCGAAAGCATGTTGACGGCCCGTGCGCCGCTCCTGGAGCCCTATTGGATTCCTTCGCCCCATGATTTCAACCATGGACGGGAGACCAGGACGGCGTTGCTGGCCCAACCGGCGCGTGACGGCCTGATCGTCGGCCGCGTCGGAGAGGACTGGCCGTTATTCTATGTGAATGCCGTCAGTTATCGCGGGCTGCTCGCTGCCGCTGACTTCGCCGAACGGCTGGGAAAACGTCAACAAGCGGCTCGTTGGCGACAGCACGCCAGCGGGATCGAGGAGAGTTGGCAGCGCCAGTTTCCACATGGCTCGCAGGACAGTGTCACGTACCCCGTCAGTTTGCGTGCATTGGCCGGGTCTGCCGGCCGCCGCACCCAGTTGGGACAGCCTATGACGACCTATCGCGCCCCTGCGAAATCCCCGACAGCGGCTACCCAGCTGACTCAGGCACACCGGGCATTGCGGCTCGGACGACCGGAAGCGGTCTGGGCGACGCTGCATCAACTCTGGAGTCATCAGGCCTCGCCGGGCCTGTATACCTGGGATGCGTCGCGGCCCACGCAGGATGAAGTGGCGGATGGCTGGCAGTATGCACGGGGCTGGCACAATGAAACCGCCGTCTCGCCGGACTATGAAACGGCGGCGTTGCTGCTGTTACTGCAACAGGATATGTTGGCCTATCTCGATGAGACGGCGGCGGAGCCCACGGTGGTGATCGGCGCCGGTATTACTCCGGCCTGGCTTTCACAACCGATGGCGGTGTCTAACCTTGCCCTTCCCGGCGGTTCCATCACGTGGCAATGGGACGGCCAGAAGATGCGGGTGACGCTGCGGGGACTCTCGCGGAAGATTCAGTTGGGTTCGGCCTTTCCGCCCGGCACCGAACTCGCCGTCGCGCAGAAGCCGCTGCGCCCGTGATTCGGTCGTCTGCCACTCAGGTGTGTCTTCTATGTTCAGAATCCCCGTCCACCGCCGCCGCCGAACCCGCCGCCCGACGATCCGCCCCTGCTGAATCCGGACCCGCCTGAACTGCGGGGCGCCGAGGTCATGGTGCTGCCGGTGCGCGCGGCCATGTCGCCCATGCGGCTGGTGAAGCCGCTGGTGTTGAACTGCGCCATCTCGGCCCCCTGGTACCAGGCGGGCGAGGTCGTCACGATGGATTCGAAAGCCCGTGCCCAATTTTTCTCCACCCCGAGCGCCATCGCATAGGGAAGAAATTTTTCGAACAGCTCCGGGGTCTTGATGACTCGATCAAAACGGTCGGCTTCCACGCGGGTGAGAAACTTCTCGAATCCCAAGACGCCTTCCAGGGCTCTGCTGCCTTGCAGGGTGCGGGCCGGCATGATGCGGCCGAACGCGACCACGATCAGGCCTGACAGCAAACCGGCCCAGAGAAGTGTCATGGGAGCCATTCCCCATCGAGCGCCCAGCGCGGAAAGGGCGACGGTCAGCAGCATTCCCAGCACGATTCCGCCGACCAGATATCCCTGCTTCACCCGATCGGGCCGCTGCGTGTAGTACTTCCGTCCTAGGAGCGACTCGAAGATTGCCTCCTGAATGAGAGGGAGGGATCGGTAAAAGCGGTTTTCGAGCGAACTCAGCGAAACGTGATCGGTGGTGCTGTCTTTGAACAACGCTTCCAGCAGAAGCCGCTCGTAGGCCGGTAAGGCCGCCCAGTCCAGGGAAGGCTTGGTGCGATGAAAGCGATAGTCGGTACTCGACCAGAGGCCGAACAGGTGCTCGGCCTTCTGTTCGACAATCCGAATGTATCCTCGCACGGCGAGATCGACGACGGTGGCGGTGAGATCGCGAGTGTCGGGACTATCGTCCATGAGTGTGCCGGCTTCGGCCGGGGTCAGTTGATCCGGCGGTTCATAGGCGACGGTAATCGGCCGAAGCCGGGGATCCCTGCCTCGCGTGGCCCACAGCCGATACATCACGATGAAGACAAACAAGGGAATCCCCAGCGCCCAGTTGCTCACGAAAAATCTGTGCGTCTGATCCACCGCGGTGGGAGCCGCCACGATGCCTTTGTCCCATCCGACGACGGCGGTGAGTCCTTCGCGAAAGCCCAGGGCGCGTGTCATGTTCATCTGAACGCC
>CALLKH010000109.1 GCA_938008425.1 uncultured Planctomycetaceae bacterium
GCAAACAGGGAGAGGTATTCGATCACATTCCAGACCGGGGATTGATATTGATCGAGCCGGCTTTGAATCGCGATGACGGCAACGAGGGCCCACGACCAGTGAACGAAGACGTCTATCCCCTGAAAGGTGAACAGTCGCATCGTTCCGGGTGGCTGGTTGGATGGGCCCGCGGGTGGATTTGTCATGACCCGGAAGTATAGGGGCCGAATGCGAACCATCCCAGCCGAGCGGGACTTCACTCAACCGCCCGCCGGAAATGCGAACTGAAAAAAGCGTCATCTTGCGTCGAATACACCGAATTCTTTCCGGACCCGCGCCGACTTTTGACGGCCGTCCACGCCGAAGGTTAGTCTGGTGCCTATGAGCACATTCAACCGCTCCGAAGTGGTCGACAAGAACTTCCTGGCGCTCCTTCGTGACTGGAACGAGTCGCCGCGCGAGACGCTTTCGCCTGACGACCTCCTGGCCGGCGGCTCGCCGATGACCGGCCGCGATCTTATCGAGTTGTTCGAGTCGCAGATGGGCAACCGCCATCTCGATCTGATCGCCCGCGTCCTGCGCGCGAAGAACGCGGCGTTTTACACGATCGGCGGCGCCGGCCACGAAGGCAACGCGGTCGTCGGCCGGCTGACGCGCCACACCGACCCGGCTTTCCTGCACTATCGCAGCGGCGCCTTCATGCTCGAGCGGGCGCGGCATCTGCCTGAAATCGACATGATCTACAACACCGTGCTCTCACAGGCCGCGAGCAAGGAAGACCCGATCTCCAACGGCCGCCACAAGGTCTGGGGCAGCAAGCCGCTCTGGGTTCTTCCGCAAACCAGCACCATCGCCAGCCAGTTGCCGAAGGCCGTCGGCACCGCCATCGCGATCCGCCGCGCGAAGCAGCTCGGCCTCGAACTGCCGATTCCCGCGGATAGCATCGCGGTGTGCAGCTTCGGCGACGCCAGCACGAACCACAGCACGGCGCAGGGCGCGATCAACTCGGCGCGGTGGGCGGCGTTTCAGAAACTCCCCACGCCGATCCTCTTCGTCTGCGAGGACAACGGCATCGGCATCAGTGTTCGCACTCCGCCGAACTGGATCGAGGCCAACTTTCAGAACATCGAGGGGCTCAAGTACTTCCGCGCGGACGGCCGCGACCTGATCGATGCCTACGAGATGACACGCCAGGCCGTGGAGTACTGCCGCACCCACAGGGCGCCGGTCTTCCTGCACATGAAAACAGTTCGCATGCTCGGCCACGCGGGAACGGACTTCGAGCCGGCGTATCACACGCTGGAAGAGATCGCCGCGACCGAGGCGCTGGACCCGGTGCTGGAGTCGGCGCGAATCGTGATGCGGCTCGGCCTGATGACGTCGGACGAGATTCTCGAAAAGTACGAGTCGATTCGCCGGCGCGTGACCGAGGTGGCGGACGCCGCCGTAAAACGCCCGCGCTTGAGCAGCAAGGAAGAAGTCATCGCGCCGCTGGCGCCGTATCACCCCGAAAAGGTGAATGCCGAAACCCGCCGGCCGATCGAGGAGGCGAAGCGTATCTCGGTTTTCGGCGGCGAGAATAAGTTGCCGGAACGGCTCGGGCCCCGGCACCTGGCGGTCAACATCAACAGCGCCCTGCACGACCTGATGATCAAGTACGGCGAGATGGTCGTCTTCGGCGAGGACGTCGCGCAGAAGGGCGGCGTGTACTACGTCACCGCCGGCCTGCACAAGACCTTCAAGGCCGGACGCTGTTTCAACACGCTGCTCGACGAACAGACCATCCTCGGCCTCGCACAGGGCATGGGCTACCTGGGCCTGCTGCCCTTCCCCGAGATTCAATACCTCGCGTACTTCCACAACGCCTGCGACCAGATTCGCGGCGAGGCGTGTTCGCTTCAGTATTTCTCGAACGACCAGTTCCGAAACCCGATGGTCATGCGCGTCGCCTCACTCGGCTATCAGAAGGGTTTCGGCGGACACTTCCACAACGACAACAGCATGACCGCCATGCGCGATATCCCCGGCCTCGTCATCGCCTGCCCCTCGCGCGGCGACGACGCCGCCGCCATGATCCGCACCTGCGCGGCGCTGGCGAAAGTCGACGGCCGCATCGTCGCCTTCCTCGAGCCCATCGCGCTCTACATGACGAAGGACCTCTACGCCGACGCCGACGGCCAGTGGCAGTTCACCTACCCCGCGCCGACGGAGGCGATTTCGCTCGGCGAAGTTCGCGTGTATGAGCCCGATGCGAGCGATCTGCTCATCGTGACCTACGGCAACGGCGTGCTCTTCTCGCTTCGTGCCGCGAAGCGGCTTCGCGACGAACACGGCATCCATGTGCGAATCATCGACCTGCGCTGGCTCGCGCCGATCAACCACGAGGCGATCGCCGACAATGCGGCCGAGTGCGGCCGCGTGTTGATCGTCGACGAAGGCCGGCGAAGCGGCGGCATCTCGGAGGCGATCGCGATGGGAATCGTGGAACGATTCGACGACCCGTCGGGCGCGGAAGAGTCAACGCGGCCGGTCATTCGACGCGTCGTCGGCGACGATACCTACATCCCGCTCGGTCCGGCGGCCAATCTCGTGCTTCCGAGCGAGGAAGATGTCTATACCACCGCTCTCGACATGACCCGGGGGCCGAAGCCTTCGCGCTCAAAACGCATGGCCCGGGCATAGGTCGGCGGGCAAGACCCGTCGCTATGGTCCAGCATTCCGCAGAAAACGAAGGAAACTGAAATGATTGAGACTTCGCGAGCGCGCTCAACGTGCGGTTGCATCATTCGAACGACGACCGCCATGGCGGCCGGTCTGGCATTTCTTTGCACGACAACCGCGACACACGCCTACGACCCCGCAGCCGGGGATTACTCCAAGGACGACCCGCTCGACGTTCGCGTCATGGCTTACAACACCGAAGGCAACTTCATCACCGACCCTGCCACGGACCCGGAGTTCAATCGAATCTTCACCGCCATCAACCCTGATGTTATCGCATTCGCGGAGATCAACTCCAGCCTGAGCGAGACCGCACTGCGAACGCGGCTGAACACGCTCATGCCGATCGGCGGCGCGGGCTGGCAGGTCTTTTATGGGAAACTCGGCGGCCCACGCAACGCCATCGCGTCGCGTTATCCGCTGCTGCTCACGCGCGACGACACCATTCCAGTCTCATCCACCCGCGGCGTGACGATTGCGCTCGTCGATCTGCCGAACGCAGTCTATCCGGTCGATCTCTACCTGCTTGCCGTACATCTCAAGTGCTGCGGAAGCGCCGGTGGGTCTGAAGATGACAACCGACAGCGCAGTGCGGACGCGATCGCCAACTGGCTCGGCGACGCCCGCGGTGTGGCGCGTGCGTCGGGCAACAATATCGTGCTCCCGGTCAATACGCCGATGATCGCCCTCGGCGATTTCAACCTCGTCGGCGGACCCCAGCCCGAGAATACGCTCCTCACCGGCGACATCCAGGACGAGGGCACGTTCGGCTTCGATGTGCCCGGCGACTGGGACGATTCAAACCTGACCGATCTGATCCACACCGATCCGTTCACCGGCAACACATTCACCTGGCAGGGCAACCAGAATTTCCCTCCGTCGCGCCTCGATCGCATGTTCTACACCGATGCCGCGCTCACCATCGTGCACAGCTTCACTTTCAATACCAACACGATGACGGCCACGGCTCGAACGGCGCTCGGCGTGCAGGCCGGCGACACCTTGCCGCAAAATACATCGGATCACCTGCCCATCGTGGCCGATCTTCGGCTCGTCTCGCCCTGTCCCGATTCCGACAACGACGGCACGTGCGACGCCGACGACGGCTGCCCGAATGATCCACTTAAGACGGCGCCGGGGCGCTGCGGCTGCGGCATCGTCGATACGCCGGCCGACGGCGACCTGAATGTCGATGGCCGCACCGACGGCAGCGACATCGTGCCGTTTGTCAGCGGGCTCATTTCAGCCACACCGCTTCAGAGCGCGATCTGCCACGGCGACTTCGACGGCGACGCGGCGCTCAATCAGGATGACGTGCCTTTGTTTGTTACCGCAATCCTCGGCGGCGACTAGGAGAGGCTCTTCGCGGAACCAAAGGAAACTGGCGGTATTCGGGAAGGAGAATGAAGGCGTGCTCTCAGATGCCTGTGACGGGTGCACGATTCAGAGCCGCCCCGTCCCCGGGGCGGTGACAATCGGACCGCAGAGCGATCGATATTTTCAGGCGCGAAAGAATGATCTCGACGAATCGCCACCGGGCTGAGACAGCCCGGCTCTGACTGTGGTTGTCGAATGACGGGCCTTTCATACGACTCCGATATTCTGCTCAGTACCTCGTGAATCACAGCAAATAAAACGCGGGCCGCTGGGGCCCGCGTCTTTGAATCAAACTGAAAATCGAATCTCCCGAGGCGGCTACTTTGCCAGTTCAAAGTTCGGCCGCTCCGTCTTCTTTGCGGAGGGCACGGTGAATTTCCACACATAACGCGTCTTCTGCTTTCTCACGGGAATGTACTCCATGGTGTAGGTTTCGCCGACATTCACCGTGGCCGCGACGAAGAACTCGGGGTTGCCCGCCTTATGATCGGGAATGATCGAACTGCCGCCGATCTGGTTGACCTCGACCTCCTGTCGATTGTTGTCGTAAAGCTTGTAGTGGTCCTTGACCCATTCCTGCCAGCGGGGATTGCCGCGCGCGTCGGACTTCGGCGGATCCTTGCGCGGCGTCAACATGCCGACCGCCAGATTCAGATGCGTCTTTCCTTCGTAGGGCTCGCCAAAGCCGACCGCGGTCGAATAGCCCTGATCCTCCGACGTCTTTCCCAGAATGACGACGCTCGCCACGCACGCGATGATGCCGACGACAAAAAGACCGATGATGCCCTTCATGACTTTCCTTTCCAGTCTGGGCCGCGAGAGACGCAGCCTGCCCGTACACGACTCGCCGAAGCACGAATTGTCGAATCGCGGAATACCGCCCGTTGACAAAAATCTTACCCCGACGCCGCTGCAGCGACAATACTTTTCGGCGGCGGTGAAGGCGAACCGCGGGGCACCGGTCTGACGCGCAGCACCCGGCCTTGTGCACAGTTCATAACAATCGCTGAATCAATGAATTGGCTATGCACGAATGGTCGTGCCACGTCGCCGCTTCTATGGGGCAAGCGCCGCCAGAAGTTCCGAATGCAGACGCTCACTGCAACTGGTCAGGAGGCTTCCGCTGAAACAAACGTCTTTGCGTTCACCGGTCAGACTGCTGGCAACGCCGCCGGCCTCTTCGATGCACGGCACCAATGCCGCGATGTCCCACGGCTGCATGATCGTATCAATGGCCGCGTGGATGCGTCCGCGGCAGACGAGGGCATGCTGAAGGCAGTCGCCGCAAAATCTGAACTTCCTTGCGTCGCGCGCGACGGTGCTCATGTTGAAGCGCTGTGTCGAGCCGGCCTTGGGTTCAAGGTCCGTCGCGTGTATGCCGGACGACGACACGAACGCGCCGGAAAGGCCGTCGCACTGGGCGACGCGAACGCGCTCAGGCGCGGCGCCGTCGCACTCGAACCAGCAACCCAGCCCTTTCGCGGCGAACACCGATTCACGCAGCGCCGGCATATGAATCACCCCGACGACGGGGCGGTCGTCTTCCAAGAGTGCGATCAGCGTACCAAAGGCCTGAATGCCCCAGGCGAACGACGTGGTGCCGTCGATCGGGTCGATCACCCACCGGTATCGGCCGCCCCCGCGTCCGGTATCGCCCATCTCCTCGCCGAGAATGTCATGATCGGGGAATCGCTCGTTAATCATGGTCCGGATGATCTTCTCGGCCTCGCGATCGGCGATGGTGACTTCGGAACCGTCAGGCTTGTAATCCGCCTCGCAGTGCCGGAAGTGCTGCATGATTCGCACTGCGGCGGCGGAGGCCATTTCCCGGGCGACGTCGAGCCATGGCTGATAATTCCCTGTCATTCCAATGCTCCTGGATGAGAACATCCTGCCGGAGACGGCACAGCAGCGGCACTCCACACGACTTGGACGCCGGAACGTCCGCTTGCCCTGCCGTTCGGCTGAAAGTGCCAAGTATCTTGCGCTATCTACGCGGACGCTGGCGACCGCGAACACTGGCCGATTGATCGTTCAATTCGATAATCATAACCCGATCAGGCGCGTACCGGGGAATACAATTCCGGCCGGCGGATAGGCGTCGGCATGGTCGAGCTTAGAGGCGCGCTGCGAGGCCCGATCAGACAAGGCGGATTGAAAAAAATGCTCATGGCGCGGACGGTCATGAGCCGAATTTGAGGACAACTTCGGCGTGCCTGCTGTGAGACGCAGGCCTGAACGTCGGAGTCCTGAACAATCGTAACGTTTCCATTTGTTCCTTCTTTGGCGACCTCTCGATCGACGACCCGGCCGGGCAATTGCCCGGCCGGCTTCGTTTGGTGAGGATGCCGCAGATCCGACCACCAACCCATAAGACCGAATTGGAAGGCGTCCGCCGGAACTGATTGCCCGCCGTGATTCGACTTGACGGTCCCGTTATGCTCCTCGCCGGGTCAATCCCGGAAA
This sequence comes from uncultured Planctomycetaceae bacterium, assembly GCA_938008425.1. GTDB lineage: Bacteria > Planctomycetota > Phycisphaerae > UBA1845 > UTPLA1 > JADJRI01. Next base: position 6,544 of record CALLKH010000109.1, read on the forward strand.
GAGGAGGATTTAATGGAAACGCTTCAGTACGCCAGGGCGCCTGAGATTCCGTCGTTCGACACGCTTGAGAAACT
>CALLKH010000110.1 GCA_938008425.1 uncultured Planctomycetaceae bacterium
GATTCCGTTGGACCATGCCCGAAGTTTAGGGCGTTGCGAAAAGACCCGCAACGGTGCGGAGGCTCCTCATTTCCGCCGGTTGTCGTTCCTGCGGTCCCTTCATTGCATCCGATTTCGCCGGACTTAGAATCGGGGCGTCGAACTCGGAATGCGGCGGCGCCGGACTGGCGGTCGAGTCCTGCTTCGCCACACCGTGATCGTCGGTGAAAGAGGGTTCTTAGTCTTCATGACGACGGCGCGACTCGATCAGGCCTCTCTCGAATCGGATATCGGCCGGATCGGCCGCGAGATCTTCAAGCGGGCCGAGGCCGCGTCGCCATCAGTTTTCTCCATGGAGTTCTGGCAGCAGTTCGGCATGAACTGGCTGACGGCAGACGAGGACCTGAAACTTCGTCTGTTTCGCTTCATTGAGGTGATGCCGTCGCTCAAGGATTCGACGGCCATCGCCGCCCATCTTCTCGAATACCTTCGGCCGCAGGCGATGAACGGCCACGCCGGCACACGCGGGCCGTTGCTTCCCGCGCCGCTTCAACTTGCGGTGGCCTACGACCGGCCGGACAGCGCGTACGCGCAGTTCGTGGCCTGGGCGGCGCTCTACGGCTGCGGAAAGAGCGCGCGGCAGTTCATCGCCGGTTCAACGCCTGCCGAAGCGATCACATCGGTTCGGCGGCTGCGCCGCAAGGGGATGACCTTCACGCTGGATGTGCTTGGCGAGACGATCATAGCAGATCGCGTGGCACGGCATCATCAGGAGGTGTATCTCAACCTGCTGCGGCACCTCGGGCGCGAGGCGAAGGAGTGGCGGGATCATCCGGTGCTGGATTCTGCTCCGTTCGGCTCGCTGCCGAAGGTCAATGTCTCGATCAAGCTCTCTGCGATCGTCGTGAAGTTCGATCCGATCGACCCCGTCGGCGTGTCGGAAGCGGTGCTGGAGCGATTGCGGCCGATCCTTCGCACCGCGCGGGAGCACGGGGCGTTTATCAACATCGACATGGAGCATTACGCGGTCAAGGACATGACGCTGGATATCTTCAAGCGCGTCCTGACCGAGCCGGAGTTTCAAGACTGGCCGGACTGCGGCATCGTCATTCAGACTTACATGCCCGAAGGCGAGGCGGACCTGTGCGGGCTCGTATCATGGGCGCGTCGTCGCGGCACGCCGATTACGGTGCGGATCGTCAAAGGCGCCTACTGGGACTCCGAGACGGCCAACGCCGTGCGAAACAAGTGGCCGATGCCGCTTTACACCGAGAAGTGGCAGTCGGACGAGTCGTTCGAGCGCGTGGGGCGGCTCCTGCTTGAGAATTCCGACATCATTCGGCCGGCGTTTGCGAGCCACAACGTTCGGTCGATCGCGGCGGTGCTGGCGATGGAGTCGGCCATGGGGCTTCCGCCGCGAACGCTCGAGCTTCAAATGCTGACGGGCATGGGCGATCCGTTGAAGCGTGCGCTGGTGTCAATGAATCAGCGCCTGCGCGTGTACGCCCCGTTCGGCGATCTGATGACGGGCATGGCGTATCTGATCCGACGCCTGATCGAAAACACCGCAAACGAGTCTTTTCTGCGGCAGAGTTTCGGCGAGCAGTTGCCGGTGGAGACGCTGCTCCTTAATCCGACGCATCCCGCGCGACGAAAATCAGCGCGGCTGCCGCGTCCGTTCTTTCAAGACCCCGAGGGGGTGAGTTACATGGAACCGTTCAAAGAGTCGACCGAGATGGATTTTTCCCGGCCGGAGAACCGCGAGGCGATGCAGCAGGCGTTGGCGTCGGTGCGCGAGCAGTTCGGCGGAAAGTATCCTGCATTGGTGAACAACGCCGCGATGGAGTCCGGCCGATGGCATGAGTCTCGGAATCCGTCGAATCCTTCCGAAGTCGTGGGGCGATCGGCGCTGTGCGACCGCGAGGTTGGCGACAAGGCAGTTCGTGCGGCGCAAAAAGCCCTGGAAGGATGGGCAGAAACGCCCGCGGCGGATCGCGCGGCGGTCCTGGATCGCGCGGCCGACGCGCTCGATGCGCGGCGATTCGAAATCTGCGCGTGGATGGTTCACGAAGTCGGTAAGACCTGGCGCGAGGCCCAGGGCGACTTCATGGAGACCGCTGACTATCTGCGATTCTACGCACGCGAGATGCGGCGCTTGTCCGCTCACCCGCGGCGCCGCGATTACCCGGGAGAGACGAACGAATACGTTTATTCCCCGCGCGGCGTGGCGCTCGTGATCGGGCCGTTCTGCTATCCAACATCGTTGCTCACCGGAATGACTGCGGCGGCGCTGGTCGCGGGCAATACGGTCATCGTCAAGCCGGCGCGCGACGGTTCGGTCTGCGCTGCGAAGATGTGCGACATTCTGGTCGAGGCCGGTCTGCCCGCCGGCGTTCTGAATTATGTGCCCGGTTCGGGCGAGGAGCTCGGCGAGTACCTGGTGAGCCATCGGGGCGTGGACATGATTGCCTTCACGGGTTCGACCCAGGTGGGGCAGGCGATCATGGATGTCGCGCGGGCGGCACGAAGCGATCGGCGGGGAATCAAGCACGTCGTCGCGGAGATGGGCGGAAAGAACCCGATTATTGTCGATGACGACGCAGATCTCGACGAGGCGGTTCAGGCCGTGATGGCGTCGGCGTTCGGCTACAGCGGCCAGAAGTGTACGGCCTGCTCGCGCGTGGTCGTATTGAAGGACGTGCATGACGCGTTCGTGGAGAAACTGGTCAGCGCGGCGTCGGCGGTGAAGCCGGGCGCGGCCGATGCGCCCGCGACGTCGGTCGGCCCCTTGATCAACCCGGCGGCCGTGGCGACGGCGAAGGCGTTCGTCGAGGCGGGAATGAAGGAGGGCACGTGCGTCCTGCAGCCGAAGTGGCCGAAGGATGCAGGCGGCGGGCATTTCGTGTCACCGGCGATCTTTACCAAAGTTTCGCCGAAGGCGGCGATCGCGCAGCAGGAATGCATGGCGCCGGTGCTGTGTGTGCTGAAGGCGGAGTCGATGGAGGAAGCCATCAAGATCGCCAACGGCACGCCTTACGCCCTGTGCGCGGGTGTCTACTCGAGAAGCCCGCGACACATCGACATGGCCAAGCATCGCCTTCAAGCCGGAATGCTCTACGTGAACCGCAAAATCACCATTTCTCGTGTGGATCGGCAGCCGTTCGGCGGGTTCGGGCTCTCGGGACTGGGCACGAAGACGGGCGGCCCGGACTATCTGCAACAGTTCATGCTCCCCCGGACGATCTCCGAGAACACGATGCGGCACGGGTTTTCACCGGCGAACGAAACGGCACGGGAGCATGAGGCGTCGCACGCCTAGCGGCTTTGGCAGTGAGATTTCAGCGGCGGCGCGGTAGGATGGTTCCCATGCGCCGGGTTCACGACACCTCAAAGCAGTTCTCCTACGGCGACACGATCGGCGAGCGCATCCGGCGTCTGCGCGATGAGCGCGGACTGACGCAGATGCGTCTTGCGGCCGAGGCGAACGTCAATCAGGGCTATCTCTCCTCCATCGAACGCAATCAGCGCGTGCCGCGCCGTGCCACGATCCAGGCGCTGGCGATCGCACTCGGCGTGCCGGAGGCGGTCCTGGTGGGCGAAGGTGACGGCCATGACGCGCCGCAGGCACTCGTCACGCGCGACCTGCCGCTTTTCGGCGCGATTCCGAACGGCCCGCCCGCCGAGTCGCAGGAGCAACTGGAGATGTTTCCGGTGCTGCGGCACCTGTGGCATCGGGGCCGATACTGCCTGCGTTGCGAATTCGACTCGATGGAGCCGACGCTCAAGCGCGGCGACATCATTCTCGTTGACTATCGCCCCGGAGTGGAGCCGGAATTCGTGCAAGGAAAAATCTGTGCTTGCCTCGTCGAAGGCCAGCCGACGCTGAAGCGGGTGAGCGTGGAGAGCCGCCGGGGGGAGCGGGTGATCATCTTGCGCGGGGACAACCCGCATACGCCGCCCGTCATGGTTGATTCGGGCCAGGATTTTTCAATTCAAGGCGTCGCGGTATGTCTCGTCAGCCGCGAACTTTAGGCGCATCCGCCGGACGCCGGGCTTAACAAATACCTTACATAATATTGCCCATTATTGACGATGAGCAATAATGCGTGTATTCTGCTAATGTTCGGTATAAGTTAGGTATCGGAGGTGGCGGATGGCGCGCGGTCGAAGAACGAAGTCTGTTCAGGGTCGGGAAATTCAGTCGGTGGATCAGGCCGGCGGTGGGAATGACGCAGGATTGGGCGACGCCGCGGCTCGCCGAATTGCTGTCGAGGTGATTCGTGAGCCCGCAATGGCGCCCATGACGCCGCGAAAGCGGCAAGTCTGCTGGGACTACGGCATCCCGCCGCGCGAGGCACCGTATGTCGTCGGCGAAAATGTGAGTCTGTCGGTTCGGCCGGGATCGATCGTGCTTCTGGCGGGGCCGTCCGGCAGTGGGAAGAGCACCCTGCTTCATGCCGTGTCGGAGCACGCGGCGGACGCGCTGTGGGTGTCGTCCAGATGGCCCTCGTGCGACCGGCCGGGCGTCGACTCCATTGCGCCCCGAAAACCGTTGGGCACGGCGCTGGAGATTCTCACGGCCTGCGGTTTGGGAGAGCCGCGGTTGTGGGTTCGGCAATATCGTGACCTGTCGGACGGCGAGAAATTCCGCGCGTGCCTCGCCCGGGCCGTCGGCGAAGCGCTGTCGAGAGCCGAACGGCCGGTGATTCTCTGCGACGAGTTTGCGACCATGCTTCATCGGCGCCTGGCTCGATGCATTTCACACAACTTGAGGAAACTGGTCGATCGGCACCGGCTTTCGATTGTCCTGGCGACGACGCGCGACGACCTCGTCGAGGATCTCAAGCCGGACCAGCGGATTGACCTGGGCGCCAACCCGTCGATCGACGGCGGTCCGCGTGGCGGCGATGTCACCTCGCCGTTGATCGGCGGGTTGAGGATCGAAAAGGGATGCGTACGCGATTACGAGTCGTTCAGCCCCATGCACTACCGGCATCGCGACGGACTGGGCTTCGTCGACCAGGTGTTTGTTCTCCGCGATCGGTTGAGCGGTGAGGCACTGGGCGTGCTGGTCACGGCGCACGCCCCGCTCGAACTGGCTCAGCGAAACGCGGCGACGAACGGCCGGTTCATTCGAAACCCACGGCGACTGAACCGCGAGCTTCGAATCATTCGCCGGCTCGTGATGCATCCGGATGTTCGAGGCTGCGGACTCGGGCACTGGTTCGTTCGGAAGGCCCTTCCGCGGGTGGGTGTTCGGTTCGTCGAGTGCCTCGCGGCGATGGGCGAGGTGAATCCCATTTTCGAGCGCGCGGGAATGGTGCGCGTCGGCCGATGTTCAATCCCGAAAGGACGTTTGAAATTGGTGGCACGGCTTGCGGCGATGAAGATTGACCCGTTCGCGAGCGATTTCGGCGATAAAGTCGCTCGATGTTCGCGCGTTCGGAAGATGGTGGAGGAGACGGTTCGGGTCTGGACGGGGGCGATGCACGGAAACATGCGTTTCAAAGTGAGTTCCAGATCATCCGAACAGCTATCTCAGACGTTCCTTCGACTGATCGGAAGCCCGCCGGTTTATTACCTTTGGGACAGGGACGGCGTGTATCCGATGAATACCATGGCTCGCCGCAAGCCAGAATCCGATTCTGCGAACAAGACGGCGGCGGAAGGCAATTCATCGCGCGACCCCGAAACGTCGCGAACGAATGCGGAGAAAGATCGTCATCGACCTTCGCGATCCTGAGTCTTGATGACCGGCCGATTCGCTGAGGCTGGACACCGGAGCTCGAAAGCGGACAAGCCCAGAAAGTGAGCGGTGGGTCGCTACGCACAGACGTCAGGTTTTTTCTTATCGCGCCGTCGAGGGCGTTGAAATCAGCGACACTATCGGACATTATTCAACCATTATTGCGCGTCTCGAGGCGCTGCGATCATCCCCGCCCGAACGACGTTACATCCCGCACCATGAGTCACGCAGGTCCTGGGGTCCGCCCGGCGGTGCCGCGCGGATGACCTGCTCACCGCGCAACGCGAGCGTTCAATTCGGACGAAACAAGTAAGTCGGACGCAGACCGCGAACCCGGAAGAAGCCGCGGCCGCTGAGATGGCAACGCGAAAGAAGCCTGACGGGATTCTCGGACAGGGCACCTGCGATCGAGTCAGGAATTCTCTGAGGTCTTGTCGGACGCCGTTTGATGGCAGCACGGCTTGCTGAATCGTAAGTTAAGGTGGGTAAACAACACAGAATGGAGGAACAATGGCAAAGATGAGTCCAGGAGAAAATGGAAATGCGCGCGAATGGCGGGCGTCATGCAACGGCCTTGCGCGCTGCGTTTTCGGACTCGTCTTTGCATTGGCAGCGGGGTTGTCCGGTTGCGGAAGCGTGAACCCGCTTGGCGAAGACGGCGAGGGCGAACTCAACTCCGGTCTGCCCGGTCAATCATCCGCCGACGTAACCCAGCGGCCGATCGAGATCGGCGCCTTTCCCGGTCGGCCCGGAACGCCGGCCTCGGACGAAGATCAGTCAGATTCGCAGGAAACAAACGACGGCGGAGTTGCCTTGCCGGCCGGGCCGCCGAGTCCGCCGCCTGAGCCGATTCCCTCGCAGCCATTTCCAAGTCCGGACGAGGGGCTTTCGA
>CALLKH010000111.1 GCA_938008425.1 uncultured Planctomycetaceae bacterium
CCACGTTGGTGAATGCGACCGCGACGTTGTTCTCCGTGATCGTGTCGCTGACGGAATCGAGGGGAATAAACTCCGCGCGGAATTCATGGCCGCGGTCGGCGAGGATGGGCAGCGTGATGTTGAAAGGGTTCTTGCCGGCGTTGAGTTCCACCATGGCGCCGGAGCCGGGACTGCCTGCATTCAGGTCAATCAACTTTTCCTGATCGCCGACGCGTTGATAAACGCGAATCTCGCCGCGCGTCGGGCGGTCGCTCTTCAGGATCATCCGGAGTGGAATCTGCTCATTCAAGTTCGCGTAGGGCGGCGCCCGCAACTGCTCGAACACCACTTCCGCCCCTCGGTCGACTTCGAGCGGGACGACGTCGATGGTCATGTTGTTGGCATACGCGGACTTGGCTTCCTCCAACGCGTCGCCGATGTTCTGGTTGCCATCGGTGATGACGACGACGCGATTGTTCGTATCCTTCTGGGCACAGGCCTGCGCCATGCGCAGCGCGTGGGCCAGATCGGTCTGATCGGCACGAAGACCGTCAGGAAAGGGCGATCGCACCTGGACGCCGCCGTCCGCCGCGGGGGTCATCGGCAATTGCTCGATGCTGGTCTGGCCGTCGAAGAGAAGCACTGCGGCGCGATCCTTCGGCCGCATCTTCTTGCCCGCCTCAATGACAAATCGCTCCGCCTCGCGCCGGCTTTCCGGGGCGATCGAACGCGACACATCGACGAGAAACAGCACCGAGAGATTGTCGTTCTTGAGAATCTTGTGCATGCCGGCCAGCGCCAGCGCGAGAAGCAGGATCACGAGGGCCCGGGAGCCGATGGCGATTTTGCTGCGAATGGGGCCCAGGCCGGCGAGACTGCGCCTCGAGTACCACCAGATCAGCACCGCGATGGCGAGGAGCCAGAGGTAGACGGGCTGGTCGAATCGCTCGGGCGAGAATAGCCAACTCATGCGCTGTGACTCCGGCTTCCGTCTGTGGCCGGGCCGGTTCCGTCCGGCCCTGTCACCATTCTATCACCTGAATGCGATTGTTCCATGAATCGAGGCAGTAGATTCGGCCGTCGCGATCCATTCCCACGCCCCAGGGCTGCAAGAGCTGGCCGGGATTTCGGCCAGGCCCACCCCAGGTGCCGAGCACTTTCCCCTCGCGATTGACGCGGAACAGTCGGCTCGTCCCCCGATCAGCAATGACCAGATTGCCCGACTTTTCCATCACCATGCCGTAGGGATAGAACAATGTCGCCGGATCATCGCCGCCGAGTTTGAACGAGGAAAGATACTTGCCGTCACGGGTGAAGCGGCTGATGCGATGGTTGCAGGAATCCGCCACCCAGAGAACGCCGGTTTCATCCATGAGGATTTCGGTGGGACGATCGGTCCAGCCCTCGCCGGAGTCGCGGCCCGCGAAGCTGAAGAGATACTCGCGATCGGGAGAGAACTTGCTGATGCGATCGTTGCCGCCGTACTCGCCGACGTAGATGAAGCCGTCCGGGTCGACGAAAATGCACTCCGGGAAAATGAACTGGCCGGGGCCTTCGCCGTAGCTGCCCCAGCGGAAGAGCTCGCCGCCTTCGCGGTCGTAGCAGATGACGCGAGCGTAGTGTGTGTCGGCCACGAAGAGGCGGTTGTCTTGATCGACGTGAAGGCCGGTGGGCTTGCCGTTGTCGTAATCCGGCATGCGCCATTCGACTTCGAACTTGCCGTTGGGGTCGAATCGCTGGACACGGGCCCGCTTGTCGACGGCGAAGATGCGGCCATCGACCGGCGACACCGCGATGGCTCGCGGATAGCTGAACTGGCCGGGGCCGTGGCCCGCTTCGCCGAAGATGACTTTTACACTGGATGGCGCACCGTGGTCGGCCGGGGCGACGCTGTCACAATGGATGGCCGTAAGAGACAGCATGACCAGCGCGGCCGTACAGACGCTCACTGGTCGATGGGCCATCGACTGCCGCGGGTGTGCGAAATGCCGGGCGATCAGGTTCATGTCAGTTCCGGCCCTCGAAACTTCTATGGTCCAGCGGACGCCGAGGCTGCGGCCTGGCGCGAGACTATTTTAGCGCTTCCGCCACCGCCTTGATTGCTCTTTCCGGGCCGTCCGCCGGAATATCCAGGTGCGTCACAGCCCGGAACTGCGTCGCCTTCATCAGCGGGCTGAAGCGAACGCCGTGGGGAATGAGCTTCTCGAAGAATTCCGCCCGCGACCGGCCGGACTTCGCCATGTCCACGACGACGATGTTGGTCTCAACCGCGTCTACGTCGATTTCAAGGCCGGGTATCGCGGCCAGACCCTCGGCGAGGCGTTTGGCCCGGGCGTGGTCGTCGGCCAGCCGCTCAACGTGGTTCTCAAGGGCATAAACACCGGCCGCCGCAATGATGCCGGCCTGCCGCATCGCGCCTCCGAAAGTATGTTTATAGCGCCACACGTCTTCGATGAACGCCTTCGTTCCCGCGAGCACGCCGCCGACCGGGCAGCCGAGACCCTTGCTCAGGTCGATCCAGCACGACTCGAAAGTTTCGCAGTATTCCCGCGCCGAGGTGCCGGACGCCACGACGGCGTTCATCAGCCGTGCGCCGTCGAGATGGGCGACGAGTTTGTGCTTCTTCGCGCAGGCCGTCACCGCGCGGATCGCCGCGATCGGCCATACCCGGCCGCCGCGCAGGTTGCAGGTGTTCTCGACGCACACGAGCCGGCTGCGCGGGAAGTGAGGATCGTTGATGCGAATGTTCGCCTCGACCTGCTCGGGGGTGAAAATGCCGGTGGTTGTATCGATCGTTCGAAGCGAAGCCCGGCTGTGAACGGCCGGTCCACCGCCTTCGAAATGAACGGGGTGATAGGACGAGTCGATGATGATTTCATCGCCGGGGCGGCAGTGGATGAGATGGGCAA
>CALLKH010000112.1 GCA_938008425.1 uncultured Planctomycetaceae bacterium
CCTCTTCACGGGGCCCGCGTCGGTGAAGGTGCTTGATCGAGCGACCGGCGAACTTGCCAATGAACCGCGCGAGCTTCGCGGCGTCATCTACCAGTTGAACCACGATGTGGCGAGCCTCTCGATCGGGCGGGCGCATGGCCTGAGGCCCGATGACATCCTTCTGATCTATCACAGCAGTGAAGACATCGGCGATCGTGAAAAGGTGGTCGGCCAGGTTCGCGCCACCGAGATCGGCGAGCGACAGTCCAAAGGCACCGTCATTCGAACCAGTCTGTCCCGAAAGATCGAACCCGGAATGCGTGTCGCGGCGGATGTGAAGCTGCCGCTGTTGTCAGTGAAGCTGCCGTTCTCCGCCAGCAGCCCGGCGATCGGAAACCAGTACAACCTGTTTGTCGGCGGCGCGGATGCGCGGCTCTATTCGCTTGATCTCATCACCGGCTTCCGCAACTGGCAGACGACGGTTCCGAAGACGATGACCGCGGCGCCGCTGCTGATCGGCGAGAACCTCTACTTCGCGTCGCTGGACGGGCTGGTCACCGCGTGTGCGCTGGGAACCGCCCGCCGCGATGAGGCCCGCCGCCGATGGCAATTCGAAACCGAGGGACCGATCTTCGTGGAAATGGCTGCCAACGACGGCCATCTGTATGTCGCGTCGAGCGATCGCCTGTTGTACTGCCTGGAACGTGAGCGCGGACGGCGCGTGTGGTTCAAGCGGTTCGATCATGCCCCGGCCGACAAGCCGATTCTCGCCGGCGGGCGACTGATTCAGTCGGTGCGCGACGAGGGAATCTTCGTGCTCGACGAGCGGACGGGCAGTGAATTGTGGCGTCATCCCGAGGGCGGGCAGTTTCTGGCTCAATTCGGCAAGGATGCTTACATCCTTGAGTCCGAATTGACGCGCCGGATCATGCGACTCGACGCGGCCACCGGAGCAATTCGTTCCGTGGTCTCAGCACCGACGACCGCGTTCGCAAATGCGAGCCAGGATGGTCAGATGATTCTGCTTTCGAGCGCGACCGGTCGCATCCTGTGCCTGCGGCCCAAGAGCGCCCCGGCACTCAAGCCGGCGGAACTGGCGGCGGTGCTTCAGAATGATGCCCGGGCCCGGGCGCTGGCACAGATGACGGCCGACGAGCGGGCTCGCATCGCAGCTGCAAACGCAAAGGTGGAGGAGAAGTCGACTCGGCCGGACATCAGCTTCCTCGACGACGATGATTTCCTGGCGAGCCGGAGCCAGTCGAAGCCTGCGGCCATCCGGGGCGGCGCCTCGGCCCGGCCTTCAAGTGGATCGACCGGAGCCGCCAGGGACGCGGATGAAGAGGAGGACGATTCTTCCGACGAGGCGGCGGAGAGATCCGATGACGATGAGTCGGATGACGAGGACTCGGATGATGAGGATTCGGACGACGAAGACTCTGATGATGAAGACTCGGATGATGAGGATTCGGACGACGAAGACTCTGATGACGAAGATTCCGAGGATGAGGATGATTCAGACGACGAATCCGACGACGAGGACGATGATGAGTCCGAAGACGATGAATCAAGCGACGACGACGATGAGTCGGAGGATGACGACGACGACGAGTAAGCTGCGAAGGAGCACTTAAGACCCGTCGCGGCCGCGTTGGCCGGCGATCGGTTTGCGGTTAATCTGACGACCGGCATGGCTGATGAAGCGTGCCGGTCGTTTTTCTTTTACACATCCTCAATTTCCGGTGACGTATGGCGGATCGGGCGATCAAGCGGGCACTCATCGCGGTTTACGACAAGACGGGAATCGTCGAATTCGCACGGGCTCTTGTGGATGAATTCGGCATCGAGATTCTCTCGACCGGCGGCACGGCCAAACACCTCAAGGACGCGGGCGTTCCGGTGACGATGGTCGAGCAGGTGACGGGCTTCCCGGAGATGCTGGACGGACGGGTGAAGACGCTGCATCCGAAGATTCACGCCGGGATCCTGGCGGATCGTGACAACCCGGAGCACATGCGACAGCTCGCAGAGCAAGGGATCGAGCCGATCGACATGGTGGTGGTGAATCTGTATCCGTTTGAGAAGACGGTGGCGGATCCGAATTGCACGTTTGAGCAGGCAATCGAGATGATCGACATCGGCGGGCCGTGCATGCTGCGCGCGGCGGCGAAGAACCACGAGTCGGTCGTCGTCATGCCCGACCTGAGCTTGTCAGAGATCGTTCTGAACAGCCTCAGGCAGTATGGGGACGTCCCGAGCCGGATTCGGAACGCGCTCAGCTGTGACTCATTCTTCATGATTTCGCACTACGACGGCGTTGTGACCCGGTATTTGAACTACGAGCGGAGCAAGGGGATTTGGGCAGGTCGCGACGCGATGCACTTGGGACGGCTGGATGTCCTAAGGTATGGAGAGAATCCGCATCAGGGGGCGGCGACCTATTTCAACGAGTTTACGCCCACATCTGGACCGGATTTATTGGTATCTGCGAGTGGACGATCAGAAAGTTCAGGGCAGTCGCAATTACGGCAGGGTGGTGCGTTGTCCTACAACAATCTCGTGGATGGTGACGCAGCTTTGGCACTCTGTTCGGAACTGATTCGAGCGGGGCACTCGAATTGCAAGTGTGTCTTCATCAAGCACACAAACGCCTGCGGAGTGGGCGTCTCGAACGATCCGATCGACGCCTACAGGTCGGCCTACTACGGCGATCCCAACGCGGCCATGGGCGGCATACTGGCCTGCAACTTTGAAGTTGATGCCGCCTTCGCCGCGGCGGTGATGGAGACCTACGATCGATTCGGCAAGCCGCTCAAGGACGCCGGGCATCCGGCCGCACCGGGCGGATTTTTTGTCGAAGTCTGGATCGCGCCCTCGTTCAGCGATGCGGCGCTTCAAGTCATTCGCGGCACCGCCGAACCGAGCGACGAGTTGCCGACTCCCCCGAAGAAAAAGTGGGGCGAGAATGTCCGCCTGCTGGCCGTCGGAGAAATGGACGCCGCTCCGAACCCGGGGGAGATGGACTACAAGCGCATCGCCGGCGGCATGCTGGTTCAGACGCGCGACCTGTTGGGTCTCAACGAGAATGAATGGAAGGTCGTAACCAAGCGGGCCCCGACCGACGAAGAGTTGGCCGACCTGCGGCTGGCGTGGCTCGTTTGCAAGCACACCAAGAGCAACGCCATCAGCCTTTGCAAGGACGGCATGCTGATCGGCAACGGCGCGGGGCAGATGAGCCGCGTCATGAGCTGCCGAATCGCCACCGGGCTCGCGAAGGAGAACGGCCATGCGTCCAAGCTGGCCGGCGCGGCGGCGGCCAGCGACGCCTTTTTCCCGTTCAAGGATGGGCCGGGGATACTGATCGACGCGGGAATCACCGCGATCATCCAGCCGGGCGGATCCAAGCGGGACGACGAGACGATCGCGGCCTGCGACGAACGGGGCGTGGCGATGATCTTCACCGGCACGCGGCATTTCAAGCATTGAACCCGGATCACGCGCCGGCGCCGCGCGGGGGTTTCACACATGCAGATTCGCACAATGCGGCTGGACGATGGTGCGCGGATCGCGGCGCTGAGCGGGCAGCTGGGTTACCCTTCCACACTCGAAGAAATTCATCA
>CALLKH010000113.1 GCA_938008425.1 uncultured Planctomycetaceae bacterium
ACGAGGCGCAGAGGCGGTGCGTCGATCGATCGGCATCGGCGACGGCCGTCTTCACGCCGGGCAGCGGCGGGGTTTTGTACGGGGCGGCGGTCATTTCTTTTGCTTGGTCCTCGCGGCTTTGATGATCTTCTCGATGCGGGCGTTGATCGCTTTCAGCGTTTCACGGCAACCGTCCGATCTGGCCTGCCACTCCAGGGCGAACCGGCCGACCGGCCCGGCGAGCATCGCCAGCGCCTCTTCCGGCTCCGTGGCGATCGCGTAGTTTCCATAGGCCCGGCCGCCGTCTTTGACCAGCCGGGCGACATCATTGATCGAATGCCACCACGAGATTCCGTTGTCGATGGCGAAGGGCTTATTGAACCTGAAATCGCCGTCCTCAACCGCCACGATCCTCACACGCTTCAGCGTGATCCGATCGGCGCGGTTCATCTGGGGATGGCCGTGACGCTCGGCGATGTAGAGGACCGGGAGTTCCGGTGCCACGGGTTTGGCGGCTTTGCGTTTGTTCATGGCAGTTTCAATCCTCGTCGCCGTCGTTCTCGTCGATGTCTTCCATATTGGCGTCGCCGGTCAGGACCGCCATCGCCTTCTCCTCGCTGCATCCGTATTTGATCGCCATGATGCGGGCCGCGGCGGAGAGCATTCCGTGCGCGGCCGTTTGCACGAGGCGAATCATCGCTCCGACCTTGACGCCCTGGAGGAAGTTCACCGACACGCCGACCTCGTCGGGCTCGTCATCGGAGCAGCTGAGATTGATCATCATGAGCGGGGTTCTCCCGCCGATCTTCTGGTCCTTCGCCCAGTTGATCAGGTCGTCCGCGAGTTTCTTATGCTTGTCCTCGCAGGCGGCGGCGTAGGCGGCGATCGCCGGAAGCGCGAACGGGTCGTGCGTCATGTCGAGCACGAAATACCGACAGCCGTCGTGCTTCTCGCCGGGTGCCGAGCGGCCGTCTCTGCGCTCGACGTGGTACTTGTCGTAGAGTCCGAGGTTATCGTTGCTCATGGTTCATCGATCCCTTCTTTTTCGCCAAATTCCCGCAGCCACTCTTCATTCAGATCGGCCGCTTCCACTTGCTCGGGCGTGCCGTAGCCGAGGCGGTGGAACCCCTGGCAATCGAGGCAGACGCCGACGTCGAATTCATCCGGCGTGATCAGGCCGAAGTTGCACTTTTTGCATTTGTCGGTCGTGGAACTCATGGTCGTTGGCGGATGCCCTCTTTGCGGCGTTCGTTGGCGCGGTGCTGGCGGATGCGCACCGCTTTCAGGAGTTCGATCACGGCGACGGCGTCGCCGCTCGATTGGATCTCCGTCATGGGGCGGCCGTCCTTGTGATGCCGCTTCGAGAGCCAGTCGTGCAAGTGCTCCTTGCTCCAACCGAGCTCAATACGGAGGGCTTCGATGGTGTTGCGCTGGGCGTCTGATGCCATTGCAAAGACATTCTTCGGGCGGCGCTTCGATCTTCGCTCGGCGGGGATTCGAGACCGCTTCGAATAGTCCACCGGCTTGCCGGTTTTGAGGGCGTCGATGAGGCTGGTCGCCTGAAACTTGGTGAGCATCGAGATCGAGCCGGCCGGCGTCATGTCGCGAACGTCGTCGATCGTGAGCCCCCGGTCTGTCTTCAGTCTGAAGATCATCCGGCGATGGGCGTCGGTGAGCCGGTCGGTCGTGTCGCCGCGCGGGCGATTCTGGGGTGCGTTGGCGAAGGTCATCCGATGAGCTCCTCCAGCCGTTTGATCAGCAGTCTCGCCGCGAGCCGAACGCAGTCGTTGCACAGATGATCCTCGGGGCCGCCATTCCGCCAGAACCGCGCGTCTGCGACAATGGTGGGCGAGCTTTCGATATAGATGTCCGGGGCCGGGTGGGCATTGATGGCCTTGTGCTCTGAAACTTGAATGTGGACGCTCTCCATATAGCCCCGGCGTCGCACATCGAGCGGCGTTCTCATTGCGCCGCATGCGTGGCAAACACGTCCTCGATCATCATGGACTTTGGAATCGCTCACGGCGTGCCCTCCCGCGGCGTCGGCTGCGTGCAGTCGCAATACCGGCAGGTGACTTCATCGGGGCACCAGAGCCACTCGCCCTGTTGCGATTCCGCCTCCTCGCGGCTCATGTCGAACTCGCCGACCATCAGTTCGACGAACTCTTCCCGGCTCATGTCCGGCGCGATGTGGGCGACGAAGTTCTCGCGGCCGCAGGATTCGCAGGCATAGGAGGATGCCGGGCGAAGGTGGGCCGGCGATCGCGATCGATGCGGGCGGCGACAGTCGATCTTCAGTACGACGCAGGGGATCAGGCAGACGTAGGCCGTTCGCCGGTCGCGATCGAAATACGCGCCGATCCAGAGGTCGTACCAGGCGAAGAAGATCGAGAGTTTCATGCCGCCTCCCCGCGCAAGTGCTCGCCGAGTTGGAGCAGGAGGCTCGCGATAACGACCGCCGGGATGATGAGGACCGCCGCGGCCATGAATCCGATGTAGAACGGCGCAGCGGCCGCAATGCGAATCACGCGGGTGACGCCGGCGGGTGTCGGCATGAACCGGACATCGATCCGGCGAATCAGTGAGAGCGAGGCGACGCCGAGCGTCAGGCCGATGACCAGGGCGAAGGCGGTGGTTGTCGCGATGCGAACGGCGTCGGGCGTCATGGCGTCTCCTCCGATGTACTGAGTACGGACGTGGCCGGGCGATTGACGATGATCGTCACCGGGCGGCCGAGCTTGTGGCCGCCGTGGAGTGACACGCCGTCGCCCAGGTACGTCACCGTCGTCTCCGCGCCATCCGCGGTTTCGTCGAGGATGATCCTTGTGAACACGCGGCGGCCGCTGCATCCGGCCGGCCGCTCGGCGGGCGCGTAGCCCTCGTCGGCCGGGATCGAGAGCGACTCGAATCGCAGGCCGCCCGACCGGCGCTCATACGCGCGGGCGTGCCACCGCGCCCACTGGTCCATTTCGGTGTCGCCGACCCATGCCGCCGCCGGGCCGAGGATCGGATTCATCGAGTAGTCGTCATTGGCCCCCGGCAGCGTGAAACTCTGCCCGCCGGCGCAAAGCAGGCGGCACGGCAGTTCGTAGAACTTCCGCCACCGGGCGCGCTGGCTGTCGCTCAGATGTTCCTTGTAGCCCTTGATTTCCAGCAGCCAGACCAGCGCGGGCCGGTTGTTCCAGGCCCAGCGGCCCGGCGCCCCGACGTTGACATTGAGCAGGCCCGAGTCGTCAATGACCTTGTCGACGATCTGCGGCAGGCCCCATTGCTCGATGAAGGGGCCGAAGCCGTTGAGCGCCACGTCGCGGGCCTTCTCCTCGCCATCGAGAAGCTCATGGATCATCACGACATCGCGGAGGCCGGGGCCGATGCCGGTGGAAAAAATCGTCGCCGAGGGGCCGGTCATCCGCTCGGCGCACCAGCGGAGCGGCTCCCTGAGCGCGTCCATCGCGATCGGCGACAGCCGCGCGGCACGGTGCATCGTCGGGATTTGATGGGCCGTCAGATCGTGATTGAAGTTCGGAAGCGCCAGCGGCCATTCGTCCGCGATGCGGCGGATGATCGGCAGCGTGATTTCGGGCGACGGCCATTCGCCGGTGAGGGCGTGGAGCTGAGCGCAGTAGTCCAACGTGCGCATCAGGGCGTGCGGCGAGTCGCTCCACTTCTCACCCGGCCAGCGCAGGAAACTGTCGAGCCGGGCTCGGACTTCGGGAAGATATGGGTGGGCCTTGATCGCGGCCCACGGGTCGGGCGGCGGCACGATGGTGAGATCGACATACGCCTGGATGTCGCGGCCATCGGCGAGGCCGTCGCCGTTGACATCGGCGCGGGCGATGCCGGTGAGCAGCGCGGCGAGCTCGTCGGGGCTCAGGTTGGAAACCGGGGCCTCAGCCCCCCGGTTGGAAACCGGGGCCACCGACACATGAGCCGATGCCGGGGCGGTCTGATCGGTGGCCGGGGCCAGCGCCAGATAAGACGCGCCGGCCGCAATGGCGAAGAACTGGACCGCGATTACGGTGTATAGATTTGGCGTGTGCTTCATCGCTGGCACTCCGTTGCCTGGCCGCCTCATCAGGCGGCGACGAATTCGAAGAACTGCTGGCCGCGGGCGTC
>CALLKH010000114.1 GCA_938008425.1 uncultured Planctomycetaceae bacterium
GGGCGTATGGGATCGTGAGCGCGGAATCATCCGGAATCGCAGAAGACAGGCTTCGGCGTGATCGCCGGGCCGCGAACAGAGGTGTATTGATCCGGCGGACTGCCATCGCCGGTTGAAGTGAAGCGGGTCGTGAAGTAGTGCCCCGAAGGCGGCATGGAGGCCGTCGCGGGTTGTCGAACAAGAGTAAGAAGGAACAGGCCGGTGCGGGCCGCGAGTGAATGAGTCGGCGTCGCACGCGTTTTCTGGAGGAATCACCACATGCCTCGAGTATGCATCATCGATGACAAGGACGTCATGCGAGATTCACTGACCGACATTCTGCGCGGGAAAGGGCACGAGACCCGTGCGTTCGCCGATCCTCAGCGGGCGCTCTCGGAACTCAACCCCACCGAGGTCGACGTGATCATCTGCGATCTGCGGATGCCGGGCATCGACGGGATCGAACTGCTCCGATCGTGGCGCGGCCGCGGCATGGAGACGCCGTTCGTTCTCATGACGGCGTACGCCAGCGTGCCGACGGCCGTCGAGGCGATGAAGCTCGGCGCGTTCGACTACGTGCAAAAGCCGTTCGATGCGGACCAGATCGAGCTCGTCGTCCAGCGCGCCGCCATGATGGGCCGCCTCCAGGGTGAGAACGAGGCGCTGCGCGAGACCATTCGCGATTACACCAGCGAGTCGAAGCTGGTCGGTTCGAGCCGGCAGATGCGAAATGTGCGGATGCAGATCGAGCGCGTCGCGCGAAGCGCCGCCACGGTCCTGATCCACGGCGAGAGCGGCACGGGCAAGGAACTCGTCGCCCGGGCGATTCACGAGGCGTCGCAACGGGCAGCTGGTCCGCTGCTTTGTGTCAACTGTGCGTCGCTGTCGAGTTCGCTGCTTGAGAGCGAACTCTTTGGCCACGAGCAGGGCGCGTTCCCGGGCGCCGACAAGGCCCGCAAGGGTCGATTCGAACTGGCCCAGGGCGGCACGCTGCTTCTCGATGAAATCAGCGAGGTGTCGCTGCCGGTTCAGGCGAAGCTGCTTCGCGTGCTCCAGGAGCGCGAATTCGAGCGCATCGGCAGCAACGTCACCCGCAAGGCCGACGTGCGCGTCATCGCGACGACCCACCGCGATCTCTCCGACTGGGTGGCCCGCCGGCGATTCCGCGAGGACCTCTTCTTCCGCATCAGCGTCCTGCCGATCCTGATTCCGCCGCTTCGCGATCGCCGCGAGGACGTGCCGGAGCTGGCCGAGGGCTTCATGATGCAGATCGCTCGGCGCGAAGGCCGCGAGCCGCGCCAGATCACCGGTCGGGCGATGAGCCTGCTTCAGAATTACCACTGGCCCGGAAACGTGCGCGAGCTTCAGAACATCTGTGAGCGCGCCGCGGTGCTCTGCCAGGACGATCAGATCGATTCGCCGATGATCGAGCCATGGCTCGCCACGCCGGAGGTTCGCACGGAAAACCTGACGCGTCAGGGACGCCCCGGCCATCTCATGGAAGACATGGAGCGGGCGCTCATCGAGCAGACGCTGCTCAAGTTCAACGGCCACCGCGAGAAGACCGCCAAGACGCTTGGAATCGGCGTTCGCACGCTGGGCATGAAGCTGAAGAAGTGGCGCGAGGAGGCGGCTGCCGCAGCATCGGCCGCTGCAGCCGCGGCGGCGGCGAACACGGCCGCGACGGTGACGCAGGCACCGGTGGGCGTCATGCAGCCGGGCGTTCAGCCGGGTCAGCGCCTGGCCGGTTGATAGAGGGAATGAATTCGCGCGGAGGCCGGCGGCGCTTCGTCGCCGGCTTCCGACCGCGAAGGGTCGCCGCGACGAGGGGTCGTTTGGACCGCCTGGTCTCGTGCGACGGACGAGCCTGGAACGCGCAGATGTTGCGCATTTCGGCAGGTATTGCGCGGTGACGGCGCAAAGAACGGCCGTTGCGCCCCGCAGTGTGTGTGAATCGATTCATGCGACGATTCAAAGTAGGAGACCTGCGCGGCGGAGTTCGCGCAATCGACAGAGCGATGGAGCGGCGGCATGTTTCTGACGAGCGTGACAAGCGGCGGCGCGTTTCCGATGCTGGAGAAGGTCCTGGCCTTTACCGAATCGCGTAACAAGATGCTGGCGGAGAACATCGCCAACATCACCACGCCGGGATATCGCGCAAAGCAACTCGATGTCGGCTCGTTCCAGTCGGCCCTGCTGGAGGCGTCGGAAAAGCGATCGACGCGTGACGGGAGATTCGAGCTTCGATCGAATGAGCAGTTTCGGACCGATGAGCTGGGCCACCTCGATGTGACGCCCACGCATGAGCCGGCGGAAAACCTGCTCTTCCACGACGGCACGAATGCCCGGATCGAACTGGAAATGTCGAACCTGGCGGAAAACGCCATGGCGAATCAGACGGCGAATGAGCTCTTGAAGAACTACTTCGATGGCGTGCAGAAGGCGATTCGGGGAAGAATCGCATAGAGCCCGCGGGCGATGAACGCCGAGTGAAGAATGAGATTGACGCGCAGCCGCCATCGGCCGCCGCGTAACGGAAATCAGCCATGTTTGGCGCTTTGGACATCAGTACATCCGGGCTTGTCGCACAGCGGGCGCAGCTCGACACCATCGCCGGCAACGTCGCGAACGCGCAGACGACCCGGCGGCTTGACGGCAAACCGGGACCGTTCCTTCGCCGCGTGGCGCTGCTCGCGGCGGGTGATGGCCAGGGCGGACCGGGCGTGCGCGTGACGGGTGTCGTCGAGGACCGGAAGTCTCAGCCGCGGCCGGTGAAGGATCCGGGTCATCCGGATGCGGACGAAAGCGGAATCGTGTATTACCCAAATGTCGATCCCGCGATCGAAATGATCAACGCGATGGTCGCCGTTCGGGCGTATGAAGCGAACGTGACGGCGATTGAAGCGACGAAGTCGATCATGGCGGGAACGCTTCGACTGTTGGCGTGAGGGTGAAGCGAGGCAGGCGGTGATCGGGA
>CALLKH010000115.1 GCA_938008425.1 uncultured Planctomycetaceae bacterium
CGTCGTATTGAGCTTAGGGCTAATACCTACACACCCGCACGTATCGAGAACTGGCCTGTAGTTGGAAGCGTCCTTCGGCATCGATTGACTTTGATCACGCCCGACGGACAATCGCATGTGAAATTCACGGGTAAGAGAAGGGCAAATGAACCACGTGCGACGATTAGGATTTCTCTGCTTGCTGGCGTCGGTTACGGCCGTCTGTGGCTGTGGTGACGTCGAATGGAATTGGGACAACAGTTTCTGGGATCGACCCACGCGGGTCGTGAAGCCCTCCCCGCGGCCGCAGGCAGACGGTGCTGATCACCCGGGCCAGCCGCCGAGTGCCGACAACGCGGTGACCCAGGGCCCGAAGTCGCCGGCCCGCTCGGACACAGGATCAGGGGCTGGAAGGACCCGGCCCGGTGATGCTGGCGGAGCTTCATCGGACGGTGCTGTACCAGCGAGCGCCGGTCGATCGGCGAGGCCCTTTTACAACTTGTATCTGGTGCCGGCGGATGTCGCGGCTTCTGACGCGCCGCGCAATGAAACCCGCGTCCGCCTCGACCATGCCTCGCCGCAGTCCTGTGCACGAATCCTTGAGATGCTCTACGTTCCCTTGGGCCGGTCGGGCAGCCACGAAGAGACCTACCTGATTTTCGAACAGCGCGAGGAATTCGAAAAGGCGCTTCAGTTCGCGACGCTACTCGATGTGCCGCCCCCCGGGGCGGAAGATTCAGCCACGAACCCAGGTCTGGATGCGTGGCAACATGCCGTCGGCGAATGGTATGCCATCGTGGAGGCAGGCGCGGTGGTGGATGACGGTCGGGTTTCCGCCGCCGAGAAGGAATTCGCGGCCATCGCGATCGGGTCGAAGTTCGATCCGCTTCAGCGCTGGGCGGCGGGCGTCTTCGCCGGTCGACTCGCGGCAGGTTATCGCTACGACTTCGAGGCTGCGCGCGGCCATTATGCGACGGCGCGAAATCATGTGCCGCCGGAATCCGTGGAAGAGATGACGGCGTTCTGGTGGCGAGCCGATACCTTCATCCAGGAAGGGCGAACCCGTGACGCCCGCGAGGCATACGAAGACATCCTCGATGCCTACACGCACCTCTTCCCGCGATCGCACATCGTGGCGCGTTCATACGCAATCATGAAGAAACAGAAGAAATGACGGCGATGTTCGAACGAGGGGCGACCGGTTAATGCGTCGATTCCTCGGTTTCGCTTTCATTATCGGCGCCGACGATCACTGCCTTCACTTCTCCGCCGCCGACGAGGCGCAGCTGAAGATGCTTCCCGGTCAGTGAACAGGTCATGTGAATGGTGGTCTCGGGCATGTCCAAGACGTGTGATTGTTTGCAGGCGGGACAAGTAAAGCGAACTTGCATGTCGGGTCCTGTCTGGGGGCATCAATCGTCGATCTCAATTGCGACGTCTGGATGATACGATAGCAACTGCTCCGTTCCGTGCAACGTCCGGGCGTGATCAGCCCGCGCGAACCCGCTCGTTGAACGATTCAATCAGGCGATCCCATTCATCAACCTGGCTCCAGGTTTCGGTCCAGAAGTCCGGATCCCAGAGCTTTCGAAGATCCTCCACGTCCCGCTGCTGCTGCTCGACCCAGGTGAAATACTTGAAATTGTGAAGGGCCTTGCGATCGTGATAGGTCAATTCGCGGATGTAATCGGGCGTCATACCCCGCATCCATCGTTCAAAGTCGCGGGCGGCCTTGACGGGGGAGTAGGGACCGCGCTGTTCGACCAGCTCTTCAAGTCGGCTCTGGTACAGGCCCATGGAGTCGGTGAGCGGCAGCATGATGACGTCGCGGCCGTCCATGTCGAACATTTTGGCTGTCTTGACCGCACTGGCGAGGTTGCAGGCGCCGGAGATTCCGACGAGCTGCAACTGGCTCACCACCTGCGGCGAGACGCCTTCCTGAATCAGGAATTGCTGCCCCGTGGGCTCATTGAAAAGGCGGATGAGCGCCATGCACTGTTCGTCATCGATGGCCGACACCACGTCGGTGTTCCGGACGTTGTGAATCCAGGGGACATGCTTGTCTCCGATGCCCTCGATGCGATGGCCGCCGAAGCCGGTCTGGAGCAACGTGGGACACTGAAGCGCCTCGCAGGCGACAATCCTCAGGTTGGGATGCTGCGTCTTGAGAAAATCGCCGGCGGCAATGGTGCCCGCTGATCCGGTGGCCGACACGAAACCCGAGAAGCGCAGGCGGGTGCGCCCGTCTCCCGCGATCCGTTGAAAAATCTCGTCGAGAATGGCGCCGGTGGTGTGATAGTGCCAGATGGCGTTTCCGAACTCCTCGAACTGGTTGAAGATCACGCAATCGGGCCGCGTCCTTCGAATCTCCCAGCACTTGTCATAGATTTCCTTGACGTTCGATTCGCAGCCGGGCGTGGCGATGACCTCGGCGCCGATCTCGCGAAGCCATTCAAATCGTTCGCGGCTCATTTCCTCGGGCAGGATGCCGACAGCCGTGCAACCCAAAAGCGCACAGTCAAATGCGCCGCCGCGGCAGTAGTTCCCGGTGCTGGGCCAGACGGCCTTCTGGGCCGTCGGGTCAAACTGGCCCGTGACAAGCCGCGGCACGATACAGCCGAACGCCGCACCGACCTTGTGTGCTCCTGTCGGGAACCACTTTCCGACGATGCCGATAATCCGGGCTTCAACCCCGGTGAGGGATGAGGGAAATTCGATCCAGTTGCCGTCGCCGTAAAGCCCGCCCTTGGCGACCGGTTCGTTCTTCCAGGTGATTCGATAGAGATTGACAGGGTCGACGTCCCAGAGGCCGACCTGCCTGAGACGTGTCGTGACCGCCTCGGGAATCCGCGAGGGATCCCGCATCTGGGCGAAGGTTGGAATGGTGACGCCCCGTTCCCGGCAGCGGGCGGCGGTTTTGCTCAGCACGGCTTCGTTCATGTTCATCCGGAAGATCATCCACGATTCCGGCGGAATTTCAATGCGCGGGCGGCCGATCAAAGGGGGATGCCAGGGGCCTCGTCTGATTTCATCAATCTGATGCGGCTTGAACAAAAAAAGCGACGCGATCGTTGATCGAACGATCGCGCCGCAGCGGAGATGCAATAGATTGTTACGCAGTCGGCGTCGGGTGTTCGGCGACCTGTCTTAGCGATCACTCAGGCCCGGCGTCGGCGAATCAGGGCGAGTCCGGCGATTGCCAGAAGGCCCAGCGTCGCGGGCTCCGGCACCGGCGCGAAGGTTGGAACGGTCGCGACAAATCCGTCGATCACTGAGGCGAGGTCCTCGGTGAAGGACGGCGCGTCAGTCTGGATAACGAGCAGCGCGCTGGACTTTCCGGGCGTGATCAGTCCACCGAATCCATCGATGAAGGTGAAACCCAGAAAGTCGCTGGTCGGACGATTGATGAGAGCGGGCGTCACACCCACGGTCGGCGCCGTCCAACTCGCATCGGTGAGCCAGCCGTCGTAGCCGTTCATGGTGACCCGGCCGAGCGGGTGCGCGCTGGAGAGATCGTTTGAAACGAGGAAGGTAAATGTCAATCCGCCGAACGGATTGCTGGTGTCACCCGCAATGACGGTGGACAGCAGCGTTCCGGTGAATGTCGGCGTGGCAAACGGCGAGATCATCGAGTCGATCACGATACCGCCGACCGGATCGGGTTCGCCGACAGGCATGAAGATCGAGCCGCCCATCCCGATGGCGGCAGCATCAGCCTGTCGGGGTGAGGCAAGTGAGATAACCCCGCAGGCCAACACTGCAAATCCTGTTAAAGTTGAGAATCGACGAGTCATTGCTTCTGTCCCCCGAAAATCTGAAGGCCGAAATTCGATGAAATCCGAGCCCCAATCACAATGCCTGGGCAGGGATAGACTTCACGGTCTTTTCTGACTTTAGCCCTTCAGGCGGCGAAGATTCAAGTCGGGAGAACGCCTTAAGTGCCGTTGGCGCGACAGTTTGGATGCGATTCAATACGGAAACTGTCGCCGATCACGTCCCCAAGACGCGCTTGCGCCGCATTGGGCGGCGGATTCCTCTACACTACCGGACGTCTCGTATTTTTGCGTCGAATCCTCAGCAAACGGGGCGGACCAGGTTTTAGTTTCAGATATGAAATGACGCTTTGTTTTCGGCCGTTTACGCCGGGAAATCAGAAGAAAGAAGACACTGATGGACTATTCCGGAAAACCCGCGACGTCGTTCTCCTTCAAATTGATTCGCTATGAAAAGCGAGATCATCGCGCAATCGTGACGTTCAATCGGCCGGAGGTTCTCAACGCCGTCAACGGACCGATGTTGGTGGAACTGAACACGGCGTTTCAGGACGCCGCATGGGACGATGACATTCGCGTGCTGATTCTCACCGGCGCGGGTGATCGCGCATTCTGCACCGGTGCGGATGTGAAGGAACAGGCTGAGGAGTTCGTCGGCCGCCCGAGCGCATACTGGAAGTGGATGGGGCTGTTCATCGAGTGTCATGAGCGGCTGCGCAACATCGGCAAGCCGACGATCGCGCGGCTCAACGGCATGGTGGTCGGCGGCGGCAATGAGTTCAACATGTCCTGCGATCTCGCCATTGCGGCTGACGATGTCGTCATCAAACAAGTGGGGGCGGCGCGGGGCAGCGTTGCGGCGGCCGGCGCGACGCAGTTTCTTCCGCTGATCGTGGGCGACCGCCGGGCCCGTGAGATACTCTTTCTGTGCGAGGAGATTCCGGCCGCCCGCGCGCTGGAGTGGGGGCTGGTCAACGCGGTGGTGCCGCGCGGGGGACTCGATTCGGCGGTGGATGTCATGGCCGGCAAGTTGATCGACAAGCTGCCGGAGTGCATCCGTTACGCGAAGCAGCAGCTTAATTTCTGGCGTGATCTATCGTGGCACCAGACGATCGGCCATGCCCGCGACTGGCTGAGCATCCACAATCGATCGCCCGAGGTGGCGGAGGGAATGCAGGCGTTCGTCGAGAAGCGGCCCGTGGATTACGACCGGATTCGGCGCGAGATTGAGTGAGCCGACAATGCCCACCCTTAAAGGCCGGGCGGCGAGAGTACGCCGGTCGCCTTGTGTTGCGGTGTTACTCTTGAACGGCTTACTGCGACGAGTCGCTGGCGAGCGTCCGTTCAATCGGTCCGGCCGCGCTCGCCTGCATGACGGTCTGCGGCGGATCGATGTGAAGCCGGGGAGAAGAGATCGGATCATTGAATCGCAGGCGAAGCGCGATGACGTCGTCATCGTCGTCGACCTCAGCGATTTCGAGCTTGAAATCCCGCATTTCGATGGTGTCGCCCACGAACGGCCTCCAGTCCTGGGGGAGTGCAAGGCGCTGAATGGCGGAGCCGAACAGCGTTTCATCCGTCGATCGCAGCAGAAGTGTGTGAGAATCTTCGATCTGCGCCGACACCTGAACGCCCGGTGGAAGCGGGTACGCCACGACGACATCGGTGTGGCCGGTCAGAAACTCAAGCCGATCCGCGCTGCATAGCGTTTCCGCCGCGCTTTCCGTCGTGAGGGACACGATCAGGTCGCCGTTCGAGAGACCGGGTTGGCATCGGGCGGTCATGTGGCCAAGTCGCTCACGTGCGCCGAACTCCCACGAGTTAACGAGCATGACCATCGTAATGATGCACCCGACGCTCACGACGCCGTTGGCGGCGTAGTACCACTGCCGAAGCAGTGCCGGAATGACGACATCTTCCTCCCGGCTCGGAAGAATGAGCCCGGACAGAAGATAGGTCCAGCCGACGGTTGCGACGCAGAGCGTTCGGGCGCTGACGGTGAGCGCCGGCAGCGCCGGCAGGATGAAGAGAATGGCCCAGATCGCAAAGAAGGCCGCGGCAGGATCGTTTCGTACGGATTTCCGAAGGTAAATGAGGGCGACGAGCCCGAAGAGACTGCCGACGACCGCGACCGCCATGACCTGGGCCGGTGAAGCGAGCAGAAGGGCGTCGATCGGGAATCCGGTCACCCAGACAGAGAAATAGAGCAGAATCGACAGAGGCCAGTACGAACTGAACTGGCTGGGATTCGCCTCGGCCTCGGCGAGGTTGAAGGCCCACGGCCGAGAGGTGAGATAATACCAGAAGTATCCCGCGGTCATCATCGCGAGGATCACGACGGTGGCGGTGACGAGCGAATGAGACGAGCCGGTTTCCTTTCGCCAGCGCATCCACATTTCATGAAGAATGAGCACGCCGCAGAGTGCGATGGCGGCCTCCTTGGAGAGCAGTCCGAAGGCCAGTGCGACGACAGCCAGCACGGCCCAGCGAATGGATGGTCGCGCTCGAAGGGACCAGTAGGCTCCCGCGGCAAGCGTGACGCCGATGATCACAAACAGATCGGCACGATTGCAAATCCACGAAACCGGCGCCATGGTCGTTTGCGAAATGCCAAAGAAGAACGTGGCGGCGCCGGCCCGGATGGCATCGGCCCCGGCGCTGCGAAACATCCAGTGAACTGACAGCAGCGCGATGGCGAACACCCCCAGGCTCATCAGGCGATAGCCCAGTGGGTTGCGACCGAAGAGGGCGACGTCGGCGAGGAACGATATTTCGGCAATCGGCCGGAAGAAGTCCTGGCGGCCTTTGGTTCTCCACCAGGGGCACGCCCCGCGGTTGCGGAGATGATCCCATTCAGCGTCGGTGCGGGCGAATCGAAATAGCGCGTGATCGGTGGACTCGCCGCCGAGGTAGCGTTCGGCCTTGAGGATCAGATGCATGTCGTCGGAGATGAAGGGACCGGTGACGGTCCACGAGTACAGCAGCAAAGGGGCGCAAAGCCAGAACCACGGTCGGGGCGCGGCGCGACGAAGCCATAGAAAGATCAGGTTCATTTCTTGATTTGCGAACCAGCACAACGAACTGCATGGATCTCTCAGCCCGGATGTTCCGGGCGAACGATTCACAGCGGGCGGCGCTGGAACATCGGCGTCCCCGCCGCTTAACTCACGGGTAATCAGTGTATGCGAATCAAGAGTCGAGGCAATCTATGAGACGGCGAAGCAGGGCGGCCGAACTCAGGAAATGCCGCGCGACGACCGTTTGCCGAAATCGGCCGGGCGTGGGGACATGGCGGCTTGACCCCGATGAATTCAGGGTGTTGTGCGCCCCCGACTCTTGTATCATCCTGCCGCCCGGGGTCTCGACGGTGTGACGCCGAAAGGTGCGGATTCCTGCCAGATCCTGGTTGTCATTCGCGAACCCGCTTCGATAGAATGGCGTTTGGGCTTGCGGAAATCGGAGTCTCGCCTTCAGGGCGAATCGGTTCCGTTACGCCATGGCGGGCCGGGGACCCTCGTCGAACCTTGAACGGCGGTCGTCCATCTGGCGCGGTATTCGCCAGCCGACCAGGAGCGTCCACGCGTTCATGGTTCAGTCACGCTTTTTCTGGAGACGAAAGTATGAAGCTCGCAGTCGCTGCGTTTGGCGTCATGTCGATGGCGCTTTCATCGGTCGTTCTGGCCGGCGATCTGACCCGCAACGTTGTTCCGGGTGAGGTGATCGTGTGCTTCGAGCCGGAAGCGGCCCGCGCCGACCTGGCGGGAGTCGTCGCCGGCTGGCGTCTCTCGGAAGTGGCGAACGGGTTCGAATTGATCGACTCCAAGTCGATCATGGAATGGAAGGAACCCGGGAAGACCCGTTTCACGCGGGTGGTTGCCCTTCGATTTCCCGAGCGGTTTGACGTGGACGCGGTTCGGAATCACCTGGATTCGCTGGAGGGCATTCAGTGGTCGGCGCCGAATTACGAGTACATCGGCGATCCGCGCGAATTCACGCCCAACGATCCCCAGTACGCCAGCCAGTATCACCATACGAAAATGCAGAACAATCTGGCGTGGGACATCACGCTCGGCTCACCCGATGTGCTGATTGCCATCACCGACGACGGATTCGCCCGGACCCACCTGGACCTGATCCAGAACGTCTGGATCAATCCCGGCGAAGTCGCGGGCGATGGAATCGATAACGACGGCAACGGCTATATCGACGACCTCTTCGGCTGGGACTTTGTCTACAACAACAACGACCCGACGCCGAACAACACCGGCGATGATCACGGCACCCATGTCGCCGGCATCGCCGCGGCGCGCACCAACAATGCCACCGGTGTGGCCGGAACCGCGGGCGGGTCAAGATTCCTGCCGATTCAGTTCTATTCCTCGACGGTGTCGTGGACCTCGACGCACGTGGCGAACGCTTTTGCCTACGCCGTCAACAACGGGGCCAAGATCATCACGATGAGCTACAACCTCGACGGCTTCTCGAGCGATCCGACCGCCCGAGCGGCGTTTCAGCTCGCCTACGACAGCGGGCTTCTTTATTTCAATTCGGCCGGTAACAACAACGCCCTGAATCCTGCACGGCAGTCGGTGCATCAGGCGCTTCTCGTCGCCAGCACGACATCGACGGACGCGCGGGCATCCTCGAGCAACTACGGCACGGGCATTGATATTGCCGCGCCGGGGCAGAGCATTCTGTCCACGCTCCTGAACAATACCTATGGATCGAATTCCGGTACGAGCATGGCGTCGCCGAATGCGGCCGGTGTTGCGGCGCTGATCTGGTCGGCGAATCCGACGTGGACGCGAGACCAGGTCGCCGCGAGACTCTACGCCACGGCGGATAACATCGACGCGGTGAATCCTTCCTACGTCGGGCTGCTCGGCGGCGGTCGGGTCAACTCCTTCAAGGCCGTTTCGCCCACGACGCTTCCGGCGCCCAGGGTGAAGGAGGTG
>CALLKH010000116.1 GCA_938008425.1 uncultured Planctomycetaceae bacterium
CAAAAACCTCCCGCCAGCCATGAGACCGCTGCGGAATGAACCAGAATCGACAGGCAAATCAAAGGCATTTAGCGCCGGCCGCCATCATAACCGGGGTCCAACTCGAAAAAATCGCCGATTCGTGTCGGTTCCCGGTCATTTTTGGGGTGATTCCAATAGCGGCCAATGGCATCGCCGGGAAGTCCGCCGGATGACCAGGCAACTCTTGAAACCGGAGGTTCGAAATGTCCGTCCAAACGCCCCATCTCGAGGCACTCTCGATCAGAATCTGGGCAAGATGCTTCATACCCGTACTCGTTTTGAGCGCGCTGGTCGTACCCGCCGCGCCGGCGCGTGGACAGTGCGTTTGGAATGAATACAACCGGCTGAGAAATACGATTCCCCATTTAGGTGAATGGTTCGGTTACTCGGTTTCAGTCTACGGCGACACGGTGCTGGTCGGGGTTCCCTTGACAACCGATTACTCCGTCGGCGTCGTCTACATGTTCGCCCGAAGCGGCGCTGACTGGACGCTTCAGGGAGGACTCAGTGCCTCGGATGGCAACCTGTTCGATCGATTCGGGATGTCAGTCTCGGTTAACAACGACACAGCGGCGGTCGGGGCGCTGGGCGCCGGAATCGGGGGAGGATCCGGCGCCGTGTACATGTTCACGCGCAGCGGCGGCATCTGGACTGAACAGGCGAAGCTGACCCCTGCGGACACGGCGGAGGGTGACGAATTCGGCTACTCGGTCTCTGTCTTCGGCAATACCGTGGTCGTCGGAGCCCCATGGAACGACGACGCGGGGACAGACTCCGGTTCTGCCTACATCTTTGTCCGCGTCGGCAGCGTCTGGACGCAGCAGGCCAAGCTGACTGCCGCGGATGCAGCGGCGGGTGATTCATTCGGATTCACCGTGGCGATCTCGGGCGACACGGTGGTCGTCGGGGCTCACGGCAATGACGACGCCGGCGCCGATTCTGGCTCCGCGTACGTATTCACGCGCAGCGGAACCACCTGGACGCAACAGGCCAAGTTGACCGCACCGGATGCCGCGGCGGGCGATTCATTCGGCAACGCGGTCTCGATTGCCGGCAACACGGCAATCGTCGGCGCACGATTTGATGACGACGGGGGATTGGATTCCGGCTCCACCTACGTGTTCACGCGCAGCGGCGCCGTCTGGACGCAGCAAGCCAAGCTGACCGCCCTGGATGCGGCGGCAGGTGACTCGTTCGGCGCCGCAGTCTCAATCTCCGACGAATCGGTGTTGATCGGAGCGCCCGGAAACGACGACGCGGGAGCGGACTCCGGCTCGACGTACGCGTTCACCCGCAACAATAGCGTCTGGTCGCAGTTCGCCAAGATGAACGCCACGGATGCCGCTGCGGGGGATTCGTTTGGCGACACGGTCTCGCTCTCCGGCGCCACGGCGGTCGTCGGCGCCCACCTGAACGACGCCCCCTGGCTCAATACAGGTTCCGCCTACGTGTTCATTCCCACCGATGGCGATAACGATGGCATACCCGACGACTGCGACAACTGCCCGACCGTTTCGAACCCAAACCAGCGTGACGCTGATCAGCTTGATTCGAAATTAAATCCTGTCGCCGGTTGGCAGTTCTCTGAGGGAGGCGGCACCACGACCGCTGATTCCGTGGGCAGCCACACCGGCACACTCGTCGGCGCCGTGCGGACGATTGGCGTTGAGAAAACCGGCGTCTTGTTTGATGGAGTCGACGACCGCGTGGTCTTTCCGCACGCGGCTGACCTCAACTTCGGGCCGTCGAATGACTTTACGGTCTCGGTCTGGATCAAGGCTCCCGCGTCCCAGATCAACCCGGTATTTCCTCGCACCGTCGTCCTCGAGAAATGGAACGGCGTCGGCGCCTACCCCTATGCGATCCGCCTGAATAATCAACTCAGCGGCTCCGATGCCGGAAAGATCCGGGCCGCACGTTTCGACGGAAACGCCAATCCTTCGGTCCAGTCCGTGACGGCCATCAACGACAACACCTGGCATCACGTCGCATTTGTCAGGCAGGCAGGACTTCTGAAGCTCTACGTGGATGGCGTACTTGAGGCCTCGGCGCCCGACACCACGACCAGCGTCACCACAAACTCCTCTCCGCTATATCTGGGCTACAGAGACGCCGCACCCGTTTCCTTCAAGGGCGCTCTGGACGACGTCAGCGTATTCGGGCGGGCGCTCACGGCGGCCGAGATCGCGAAACAATTCGCCGCGAGGGGAATCGGCGACGGCGTCGGCGACGCCTGCGACAATTGTCCTGCAACCGCCAACGCCAATCAGGCCAACGGCGACAGCGACGGATTCGGCGACGCCTGCGACAATTGTCCGGCGGCTTCCAACCCGGGCCAGGAAGATTGCGACATCGACGGCGTCGGTGACGCCTGTGAAGCTGACTGCAATGCCGACGGCGTGCCCGATGAATGCGAGTACATCGATATCAAACTGACTGCCCTGGATGCGGCGTCCTTCGATCAGTTCGGCTCATCGGTGTCGATCTCCGGCGACACGGTCGTCGTCGGCGCGTTCGGAAATGGCGACGCCGGAAGCTCTTCCGGGTCCGCCTATGTGTTTACGTCCGGCGACGACGGAACCCAGCAGGCCAAACTGACGGCACCGGATGCCGCCGCGGGCGATCGATTCGGCCAATCGGTCTCAATTGCCGGTGATACGGCTGTGGTCGGGTCGCCCGGAGACGATGACGCGGGATCGGATTCCGGTTCTGCCTACGTATTCGTCCGGATTGGCGGCAACTGGACGCAACAGGCCAAACTGACCGCATCGGACGCAGCGGCCGGCGACCAGTTTGGTATCTCGGTTTCGATCTCAGGCGATACGGCGATCGTCGGGGCGCAGGGAGATGCCAGCTATGCCGGCTCCGCCTATGTTTTCACGCGAAACGGCAACACCTGGACGCAACAGGCCAAGCTGACCGCATCGGATGCGGCGCCGTTCAACGAATTCGGCATCTCCGTCTCAGTCTCCGGCAACACTGCGGTTGTGGGGGCACAATGGGGCGATTATGCAACTACTGCGTCCGGCTCCGCCTACGTGTTCACGCGCAACGGCAACGTCTGGACGCAGCAGGCCAAGCTGAAGGCATCCGATCCAACTGCCGGGGTCTTGTTCGGCTACTCGGTTTCAATATCCGGCGATACGGCGGTTGTCGGGGCCTACCGAAATAACGGCTCGGGCCCCCTTTCATCCGGCGCCGCGTACGTCTTCACGCGAATCGGCAGTGCCTGGACGCAGCAGGTCAAGCTGACCGCAACGGATGGCGCGACGAACGACTGGTTCGGCATCTCGGTCTCAGTCTCCGGCGACCACGTTGTCGTCGGGGCGTACGGAAACGACGACGCGGGAGCGGATTCCGGCTCGGCCTACCTTTTCACCCGCAACGGCGGAGTCTGGACGCAGCAGGCGAATCTGATCGCGTCCGATGCAGCGGCGGGCCATTGGTTCGGCATAGCGGTCTCGGCCTCCGACGATTCGTTGGCCGTCGGTGCACAAAGAGCGTCCAACTTGGCCGGCTCCGCATACGCGCTGACACCTGCCGACGGCGACGACGATGGCCTTCATGCCGAGTGCGACAATTGCCCGAACATCTGGAATCTGACGCAGGAAGATGGCGATGCGGACGGCGTGGGTGATGCCTGCGACCCGTGCCCGAACCGTAAGCCCGGAGACGTCAGCGGTGACTCGGTCGTGAATGTCAACGACGTGTCTCCGTTCGCAGCGGTACTGATCAATCCCGCTGCGGCTGGCGGCGACGAATTCTGCGCCGCCGACGTCAACCAGGACGGCATCGCGGACGGTCGCGACATCGCGGGTTTCCTGCAATTGCTGATTCCGTAGGGAGGCGGCATTGGGAAGCGAATGTGCCGACTAATTCTGATGGAGTCGCGGACCGCGCGAAACCACGACTCCCGGAAAACGGCGCGATCATGGTGTCCGGCGAGGTTTCGCAGCTTCCAGCGCCGCGTCGCCGGGTCTTCTCACCTCGACGCCCGCACCGGTTGCCGAAGAACCGTTTTCAGCTTCTCGGGCGCGACGCGGTTCGGATCGTTCAGGTAGATCTCGTGGTGGCGGCCGCAGGCGATCAGTCGATTCGCCGGCAGAAACTCCTGGTGCATCCGGGCGATGGTCGCGGCCAGGGCACTTGGCGGACCGACGTGCATGATTTGAACGCAGAGACCCTCACGATGAGTATCAAGCTTCAGGCTGGCAGGCGGTTCGCCCAGCCGGTCACGGGCTTTCTCGACGCAATCATCGAACACCGCGGCGGTCAGCCAATCCGGCTCGAAGACAATCATCATCCGCCAGTTCAGTTTGTCTTTGTTGCCGCAGACGAAGTCCTTCATGTCATCCGCCCACCAGAGGCACTCCAGCGGCGGCTCCACGAAGTTCTTTCCCATTCTTTCCCGGGCGATGCGTTTGATCGGGTGGATCAAGGTGAATAACCACTTGGCGGCGTGGTCAAGCGCACTGCGATCCGCTGCGCCCTTCCCATCGATCATGACAAACCGCATATCGGGCACATCGACCCTGACGAACCGGTCTGTCGGCGGCAGGTACAGTTCCTTCAGCCGATTCCGCAACACTTCTTCTTTCATCGCGCGAACCCTCATTCAAGCCACGGCTTGTGCGCCATGTACGCCAGCGTCTCTGACACCCATTTCGCCTCGGTGCGAAGCTGGCCGAGCGAGTATTCAAACAGCGCCTCCAGATAGTCCGGCAACGGCTGCTGCTCAATCTGAATTCTGGACAGACGCGACAGCTCCGCTTCGATCGCGGCGCTCCGGGCCTGGAGCGCCAAGAGCGCCTCTTCGCGTTTCAGCGCGGGCCAGTTGATCATCGCCAGTTGAAGCGATGAATACGCCGGTTGAACCTCGCGCAGGGCGGCGAGCGTTTGCGCCGCCAAAGCTCTGCGACCAACAGATGTGATGGCGTAGATCTTTCTCGCCTTCGGGCTGCCCTTCCTGCCAACCTTCTTTCCGGCATT
>CALLKH010000117.1 GCA_938008425.1 uncultured Planctomycetaceae bacterium
TCTACGACATTGCCACGCGCACTTGGGAAGCCGAGCCCGCGTTCGCTTCGCCGGTTGACGACCAATGTCGCGAACGGTGTGTCCAGGAGCGTTCCATCCTTGATCACGCGAATGCGGCCGGTCTCCTTCTCGGTGTAGAAGACCCGGCCGTCGGGAGCGAATGCGATATCCACCGGCTGCGCGGCATTCTCGACGATGCTCTCGACCTGGATCGAACCACCACCTGTCGGAGGCGGCACATTCGGGCAGCCGGACAGCAGGGCCAGAACTGGAAGAGCCGCAAATGTGCGTTTCAAACGACGCATAAGAAATGCCTCCCGGCGTGCGTGGAGTGAGTGGGACAGCGGGGCGCATTGTATGTCTCAATCCCGCCTCGAACCATGCACCGCACCGGGTATTCTCGATATCCGCTCAAATCGCCGCAAAAGTCTACGCCTCTCCGGTTTCTCAATCCGCAATCCAGGCGTCGAGATGCACGGCCGTTCAGGTTAGAATGAGTGGGTCAGCCGCTCGCGGACGTCGCCGGCGCGCCGCGCCGTGAAAGACTTCGATCGTCTCAATTTGGAAGCCCAGCCCCATGGTCAGTGCCGCGCCAAGCACCGAATACCGCCTCATCATCCGTCGCGAGCTTCGACAGCTCGGCGACGTGACGCTCAAGGGCGATCGGCTCGACATCGGCCGCTCGCCGGACGCGGCGATCCGCCTCGATGACGACGACGTGGCCCCGCTGCACGCCCGTCTCGAACGCGGGCCGACCGGCTGGACGCTCGTCGACCTCGTATCCACGCGCGGCATCCGCGTCAACGGCCGCAAGGTTTCGCAGGCCCTTCTCGCCCCGGGCGATGTCATCGACATCCGCCCATTCTCGATGAACTTTCTCGATGAGGGCGCCGACGAGCAGTCGACGGGCAAGGACCGTTCGATCCACCTGAGCCGTGCGGGCGTCGTGCCAACGTATGTGCGCGACACGCAGGACGCCGGCGCGGTCAATCAGCAGCGGCTCGAGGATCTCTACGCCATGTCGCGGCTGATTCTGGCACGAAAGGACAACGGTTCCTTCTGGCAGATCATGCATGCCGCACTTCAGCGCTGCCTGACGGCCGATCGTTGCGTGCTCGTCGGCCTCGATGAAAAAGGCGGCGCCTATCGTCTCGCACCGCGCGCCCGCATCACGGACGTCGACAAGCCGCTCGGGATCAGTCAGTCCGTCCTGCGCGATACGGTCGCCGCCGGCAAGGGCATGCTGGTTCAACAGGTGCATCGCGACGAGCGGTACGCCGAGGCCCAGAGCCTCGTCGACAACCGCTCGGGCTCGGTGATCTGCGTCCCCGTCGTCGTGGATGGCACGGTGCGCGCCGTGATGTATGCAGACCGCGAGCTTTCACGCGTGCCGTTCCAGCCGGGCGATCTCGATTTCGCCATGGCCGCCGTCGATCTCGCGGCCGGCGCCGTCAGCGTCGACGAACTTCAGGCGAAAACGCGCGAGCTCTCCCGACTCAAAGGCCGCATCGACGTCGGCCGCGAAATGCAGAAGATGCTGCTGCCCTCGCCGATTCCGCAGCCGTCCTGGGGCGAAGTGTCCGCGATGAACCAGCCGGCGGACCAGATGAGCGGCGACATCTATGACGTCTGGATCGACCCGAAGGGCCGGCTCGTCGTCAGCATCGCCGACGTGTCGGGCAAGGGCGTCCCCGCTGCGTTCGTCACCGCCATACTTCAGAGCTCGTTTCGACACGCCCTGCGCCACCAGGAGGACCTGCGCGAGATCATCGCCGGCATCAATCGCACCCTCAGCACGAGTATTCCGCCCGATTGCTTCGCGACCATGATCATCGCCCGCTGGTCGGCCGCCGGCGACGCCGTCGAGATCGTGAACGCGGGCCATCACGCCCCCCTCTGGTTGCTCAAGGACGGCCGAGTGGAACAATTCCCGGATCGCGTGGGAATTCCGCTTGGCATCATGCCCGAATGGGAGGATGGCGTCGTTCATCGCGATGCGTCAGGCGACGTGGCGTTTGTGATGTGCAGCGACGGCATGACCGAGTGCCAGAACGAGGC
This sequence comes from uncultured Planctomycetaceae bacterium, assembly GCA_938008425.1. GTDB lineage: Bacteria > Planctomycetota > Phycisphaerae > UBA1845 > UTPLA1 > JADJRI01. Next base: position 2,059 of record CALLKH010000117.1, read on the forward strand.
GTGCGAGGAATTCGGCCTGGAAGGGATGGCGAAGGGCCTCTCCGTGTTGACCGACCTTCGCGCCGAGGCGATCTCAAACGGCCTGGCCGCGAAGGTACGCGCTCATGCTTCGCCCAAGGTCCCGACGGATGATGTGACGATCGTCGTGGTGAAGCGCGGACGAGACTAGTTCATCCGGTCGATCCGGGACGAACGTCAGCGGGGACGAAAGTCGTCGGGTCGATCGTCATCATCCGTGTCGTCGCCTTCGCCGCTCTCGAAATCCTCGTCTGAACCGAATTCATCACTTTCGTCATCAGGTTCGCCGGGGTCCTCCGGCCTTGCCCCGGTCTCGAAGTCTTTGAATCCCTCGTAGTCCTCCTCCTTCAAGTACGACTCTGGATTCTCGGGTGTCTTGTGCATGGCCCATGCGTCATCGGCGTCCGTCGGCTTACACGGGTCTTCGCTGACATACTGGGTCATTCGCCGCGAGAACTTGACGATGGCGATCGCCGCGGTGAAGAAGATCACCATCAGCACAACGCTCAGGAACATCGACTTCCCGAGGCGCTTGTACCGTGGGTCGCTGCGAAGCTCACTCGGCTGGGACGTCGCGGGCTGGCTCGCAGGCCCGGCGATGCGGGAATTCTCTTGCGTCGCGGGTGAATCGGCCGTCGCTGACGGGACGACCGCGTGCATCACGACACCCGACAGGAGAACCACTGCTCCAACCAGAGTTGCGCGGATCTGTCCGGCCATCACCAAAGGTCCTCGCGCGGCGACTTTCCTTCGGTCAGTTTGAACGACTCCATGATCTTTCGCTGCTCGTCGTTCAAAGGACGTGGAGGAACGATCTTGATAACCACGTATTGATCGCCGCGCGTACCGCGCGAGGAATTCGGCACGCCCTGTCCCGCAAGACGCAGCTTCGCGCCGCTCGGCGTGCCGGGCGGAATCGTCACGGTGCTCCGGCCGTCCAGCGTCGGGACCTCGACCTTTGCGCCAAGGGCCGCCTCCGCAAGGGTGATCGGAACCGTGACGGTGATGTCATCATCCTTGCGCTCGAACCAGGGATGCGGTTGCACATGAACGACGACATACAAGTCGCCCGCCGGCCGTCGACCGCGCCCCGGCGTTCCGAGCCCCCGCACCCGCACACGCTGTCCTTCGCGCACGCCGGGAGGAATCGTTACGCTCACGCGTTGACGCCGGCCGTCGTTTGACGGCTGTTCGATCTCCAGCGTGGTTCCGCGAATGGCGCGCTCGAACGTCAGTGAGACGGGGTACTCGATGTCCTGTGCGGGTTCCGGCGTGTGGCTGCGACTTCGTCGGCGCCGGTTGGCGTGCTCGAACGGATCCCCCGCAACGTTGCCCTGCGGCCGACGACCGCCGCCGAACAGTGATTCGAAATCGAACATGTCGGCGAGATCTTCGATGTTGATCGACGGTCCTCCGGGAGTGCCGGTCGACCAGGTGTAAGTCGTCCCGCCGCCGGGGTTGAATCCGCCGGAGCCGGGAGCGGCGTGGCCAAATTGGTCGTATTGGGCGCGCTTGGCCTTGTCCGACAGGACGGCGTACGCCTCCTGCGCTTCCTTGAACTTTGCCTCGGCGTCTTTGTCGGATTTGTTCTGATCGGGGTGGTGCTGCTTGGCGAGCTTGCGAAACGCCTTCTTGATGTCGTCGTCCGTGGCGGTTCGCGGAACGCCGAGCACTTGATAGTAATCACGTTTTGTCATTCGGATCCGCTCAAACCGGAAGGCGGGCGACCCTGGCATGAAGCCCGCATCGTCGAAACCGTGCAATCTCCGACGTGTCGGATTATATGAATCGACCAATTGAGTCGCAATTCGCAGGGCGGTTTCACCGCCAGTCGGCTAGGATTATTCGGTCCTTCGACGGGAGTCGCAATGCGAGTCGGGTGTGCACAATTAGAGGCAAAAAGCATGAGTCGCGCGGCCGAGGTGTGGCCGATCGTGGAGCGGATGGCGTCAAACGCTGCGACAGATGCGATCGATCTGCTGGTGTATCCCGAGGTCGCGTACCCCTCCTACTGGTTCGAATCCGCCGAGCGCTACCGGCAGGACGACATCGAGCGAACTGCGGCCGTGCTCACCCGCTTTTCGAGACTGGCGGCGAATCATCGCATCTGGATTGTCGCGGGATACGTCGAGGAATCGGGCGATGATCTCTACAACAGCGCCGCGGTTTTCGATCGATCCGGCAATTTGATCGGGTCGGCGCGTAAGCAGTTCATGTGGGATTGCGATCGCATCTGGTTCACGCCGGGTGAACAGTCGAGCGTGTTCGAAACTGAATGGGGGCCGATGGGCGTTCTCATCTGCGCCGACATGCGAATGCCGGAGATCTCCGCGACACTGGCCGCGCGAGGCGCCGGATTCATCGTGCAGCCGACCGCGTGGGTGAACGCCCGCGCCTTTCAAGGCACCCATCGAAACATCCAGCCGGATTTTCTCGTGCGAAGCCGCGCGATGGAATTCGGCCTGCCCTTCGCCTGTTGCAGCAAGAGCGGCCGCGACGGCGATGTCATGGAGTATGTCGGCCAGAGCCGGATCGTGTCGGCGGCGGGCGCGCTGCTCGGCTCGGCCGCGATCGGGGGTGACGAGCTCGTGGCGGCCGAACTCACGCCCGGGGAGTCACCGCCGATCGGTCACGCCCCCGCACTCAATGCAAGGTTGCTGAGTGAGGCGCCGCCATTTGAATCGGACACGGCCCCGCCTGCTTGTCGACTTCTTCTGCGACGCGGCGCAAGCCATCTGCTGGACGACTTGCGGCGCATGGGGGCTCGCGTCGAATCCATGGCACTCTCCGATCTTTCGCGGTTCGGCCCGGCCCGGGCGCTCGCGCTCGATGGCGTTCAGGTTATCGTTGCAGCGGGACCTTTGACCGAGGAGGTGCACGCAAGGGCTCGCGCGGCCGAGAATCGAATCTACCTGATCGTTGCCGACGAGGAATCGGCATCGCTCGTCATTGAACCGACCGGCCTGATCGTTTGGCGCCGCCTCGATCGCCTGGATACCCTTGATCTGGATCTGGCCCAGGCGGATCGGAAGATGTTCACGCCGACGACGGAGATCTGGGGCCAGCGTCGCCCCAGTTCGTATCAATTTAAATGAAGCAGGGGGCTCAGCGAATCAGCCGCATTCGGCCGACGTTGGGAATCACCGGCATCGTGTCCTTCGAGAATCGAAGCCCGCTCGGCCAGTACACAAAAAACGCCCGGCCGATCATCTGGTCGCCGGGGACCGTACCCATGCGATATTCGTTCGGCGGCTCTCGATCGCGAAGCATCTTGCAGACATCGGTCCACAGGCGCGAATCCTTGCTCTGCGGGCTGTTGTCGCCGCAGCAGAAGAAATCCTCCGGCGTCTCGCGAAGCAGAATCGGGTTCGTGGCCGTTCCCCAGCCCGGGCGGCGGTTGTCGATCCTGTCCGCGCGGTAGTACACATCGCGCATCACCTTGAGATGTCGAATCTCGCAGGGAAACGTGCGTGCGGCGATGGAAAGCTGTGCATGACTTCGGCCGTCTTCATACTGCGGTTTGAGCAGCCGATCCATGTCGGGGAAATACTGGTTGTCGTCAGTGGCGACGACCTCCTCGCCGTTTACGCTGAGCGACACCCGGTAATCCAGATTCTGAAACTCGATTTCGATGGGCCTGCCCGCCATGGGCGGCGCAATCTCACCGCGGCGAAGCTCCTCCCAGTAGCCGTCGCGAATCGACTTGTTGAATCGTTCGAGCACAACCTTGCCCGTGGCGTTGATCCGGGTCTGAAAGCGGTCGGGTCCGCGTTGAAGATGAAGAATCATCTCGCCGTCGCCCGGGCTGCCCGTCGGAAACACGATGCAACTGACCTTCACGTCGCCCACATAGTCGTGCCCCGGCGCGCGATCTGAATTTATCCGTGTTCCGGCAGGAACGTTCGCGCCCACATTGACATTGTTGTAGCCGTACTCGTCGGCGATGGGGGCGCCGGTCAATTCGAGCCAGTGAACCGCGGAGTCCGTCGGCTTGAAACGAACCACGGGTGTCGATGCGTCCCATGCACGCGGGAGATTTGACTCCCGTTCGACCCATCGCGGTGGATCATACGAGCGACCCACGTCCTCCGGGTCCCGCGGGCGGGGCACGAAGTCCTGATCGCAGTGCAGCATCCACAGGCTGTCCTGCGCGACGCGGGTCTTGCGTTGAATCTTCACGGTCCGCGCGAGCCGCAGGAGTTGAGCGTCCGTGAGCTGCTGGATCACGGGCTGCCTGATTGCGGGCTCCGGGGCGTTCAGTGCCTCGATGATGTCCTTCGGCACGGACGCAATGGGCGCCGCATAAACGTCGCCGTCGATGATCTGAAGCACCTCACCCGGAAGTCCGAGCAGACGTTTGATGAAGTTGATCTCGCCGTCCTGAGGGTTCTTGAAGACGACGACGTCCCAGCGCTGAGGCCCGAGCCAGCGCCCCCCGATGTCGTACGGCCATTTCAGCACCAGTATTCGATCGCCGGAATTCGCGACCACGGTTTTGTCGGCCGAATTCAGGTGTTCGTTGCCCTCGCCCTCCCAGGTGCAATTGGGGCATCGCAGATTGAATTGAATCAGGTTTCCGCTTTCATTCTGAATGGTGCCCGAGATGCTTGTGGTGCCTCTGCCGTTGGGATGTTGTTCGATGATCGGATCTCGTATTCCATAGACAAACGCGTAGCCGCAGTTTTCGCATCGGTGTTGACCGTGCTTGCCGTTCAGCGAGGGCGCCATGGAGCCAGTGGGGATGACGAAGGCTTCGACGATGAACGCGCGGAAGACGAACGCGAGAATGAGTGCGACCACGATGGAGTCTATGGTCTCACGAACGCCGTCGGCCTTTGGGGCATCATCGGCGGCTTTCGGCGTCTGTTCAGTCGCGTTGTCAGTGGATTTCATGCGTGCTGGATTCCGGGATTCATCGGGATTTATGCCGTTTAGACGATAAGGCCCTCGATATGTTCGGTCAAACGAGGACAATGCCTTGCACTCTCGTGAAAAACGGCGGTACTTGACCGGAAACGAGCCCGTTCCCGATGCGGAGACGTCGATGAATCCCGATCATGAGCCGCCCCCGTCGTCCCAACCCGCCCGGCGCGAACGGCCGAAGTCTGTCTTCTTCGTCGTCAACCCCATCGCCGGTCGCCGACGGCATCGAAGAATCGTCGCCGCCTTTCGGGAGCGGGTTCTGGCGACGGTCGACCGGGTTGAATACATCGAAACGCGCGGAGCGGGTGACGCCCGCGAAGCCGCGAGACGAGCTGGTCTTGAGCCGGCCGACGCGATCATCGTGGCCGGCGGTGACGGAACGGTTCGCGAAGCGGCCGAGGGGTCGGCCGGTTCGGGTATTCCCGTTCTGATCGCGCCGTGCGGTACGGAGAACGTGCTGGCCAAATACCTCGGTATTCGCCTGAATGAGGATTCCCTTTGGGATACCCTGGAAACCGGTCGCGCCGTGCCAATGGATATTGCGGAATGCGGCGAGCGATCATTCATTTTTGTGGCGGGCGTCGGATTCGACGCCGAGGTCATCCGCCGGCTCTCGCTGATCCGCCGCGGCCATATTTCCTACCTGACTTACGTCCGGCCGCTCTTGGGCGCCTATCTGGGCTATCATTCTCCCCTGATTCG
>CALLKH010000118.1 GCA_938008425.1 uncultured Planctomycetaceae bacterium
AGCGATTCAGCGGGCCGACCAGGCGCTGGAGATCAATCCCCGCTACGTCCAGGCGCTGATTCATCTGGCGCGCATCTACGCGAAGGGTGATCAGGAGGAGGCCGCGATTCATCGGCTCTACGAGGCGATTCGATTCGGCGGTGATTATCCCGACGTTCACTACATGCTCGGAGAGTTGCTGCGTCGCAGCGGAGATGGGCCGGGAGCGCGTCGCGAGTTTCGCCGTGCGCTTGAACTGAACTCGAATTTTGACGCGGCGCGCCATGCACTCGCGGGCGTCGAGTGCGCATAGGGGGGAAGAAAGATGTCTTATATTCTGGAAATGCTGGGCCGCGGACTCATCTCGCACCTCTCCGGTGCGTTCATGGATTCGCTGGGGATGCGCGACGCCATCGATATCGACGAACTTCGCCAGGCGATCGCCGACGATCCCGACGACCTCTCGCTCCAGGTGAAGCTCGGCGGCCAGTACCTGCGAACGGACGAGCCGCTCGAAGCGCGCGAGGCATTCATTCGCGCGCTGGCAAAGGACAAGAGCCATCTCGCCGCACGGCTCGGGCTTGCCTGCGCATTCGACGAACTCGGCCAGATCGAAATCGCCCTCGAGCAGCTTCGAATCGCGCAAAAGGTCGATCCGGCCAACCCGGCGATTCTGTTCTGCCTCGGATACTGCCACGAGCGACTCGGCAGCCAGGATCAGGCGGTCGACTACTACCAGGACTCGCTCAACCTGTGTCCGACGCTTCGAAACGCGCACGAGCGCCTCGCCGCGATCGGGCTGCGAAACGATGACATCGATCTTGCCATTCATCACTACACCAGCCTCTGCGAGCTCGACCCGCACCAGGCCGATCTGCACCTGACGCTGGCCAACCTGCTGGTGCGCGCGGGCGATCATCAGGCCGCCATCGAGCGGTATGAACACGCCCTCACGATGGAACCGGAGAACTGGACGGCGCACCACGACACTGTCAGCGCCTACGAGGAGGCCGGCCTGATTCGCGAGGCGATCGAGCACCTGCACAAGATGATCGAAAACCAGGCGGACTTCCCTGATACGCACCTGAGACTCGGCGATCTCTACGCCCGGATCAGCGATGACGTGTCGGCCGTCGCGCAGTATGAAAAAGCGCTCGAGAAGTCGCCCGATTACCTCGAGGCGCATGTGAAGCTTGCGACGCAGCACCTTCGCGCGGCGCGATTCCAGGAGGCCGCGCGCAGCTTCTCGGCGGCGCTGGAGGTCAACGACCGGCTGCTGACGGCCTACGTCGGCATCGGCGTGGCGCAGATCGCCGGCGGCAAGACTGAAGAAGCGTCTGCGTCGTTTGACATGGCTCGCAGCATCGAGCCCAACAGCACACTTCTCTTCTCCGAGGTGGCGCGCATGCAGTTGAAGGCCGACGCCGCCGAGCAGTCGGAAAAGTTCCTGACCGCCGTCAAGCCGGACGCGGACCAGGCAGCCCCGGAGAATTCAGCGGCCGCGCTCGATCTGGTTGCACGGCAGCTCGATCGACTGCGCGAAACGATCCGGCAGTCGCCGAATCATGCCGACCTCTACTACAGAATGGGCCTGCTCCTGAAGAATCGCGGGCAGGTCGAAGAGGCGATCGCCGCGCTGCGCAAGGCGGTCGAGATCAATCCCTGCTACTCCAAGGCGCTGATCAAACTCGGCCTGGCGCTCAAGGATGTGGATCGATCGGAAGAGGCGATCGAGGTGTTCCGAAACGCGCTGGAAATCGCCCCGGAGTACGTCGATCTGCATTATCAGCTCGGATTGCTTTTCGCCCAGCGATACCAGTTCCAGATGGCCGTCGAGCACTTCGAAAGCGCCGTGCAGGGAAACCCGAGCAACGTGGAATTCCAGGCGAATCTGGCGCTGGCGCTTCAGAACATGGGGCTGGTCGATCGTGCGAATGCCTCGTGGCAGATCGTCTGCAATCTCGCCCCGGAATCGGCGCATGCGGCCCAGGCGCGCGTTGCCATGGCCCGGCAGCGTGAGAGTGACTGAAAACCGGGGGCGAAATTACTGGCGGAGGGAGTCGATCCGGGACTTCAGGTTCCGGATCTTCGTGATGCGAATGCCGAAGGATTCATTGACCTTCACGGCCACCCCGCTGCCGATCTGGTGATTGTTCACCATCAAATCCAGATGTTCTTCGACATCGCGATCGAATTCGAGAATCGTGCCGGGGGCAATCTTCAGGATTTCGCCCAGCGCCATTTGTCGCTGCGCAACGCGAACCTTGACGGGCACGCGCAAACGCAGGATGCGCTCCACGCGCCGGGATGGACGCCCGCCCTTTCGAGCTGCCGCTGATCCGGTGCTTTTGCCCTGAGCCGGCGAATGTGATGAAGTCGCTGTCGCCGCGGTCGCGCTCTGCGTTCCGAGTCCCTGAACGTCGTTGGAGAGATCATCCACCGCCGCCTGGGCGTCGCGTAAGACGGCGTCAATTTCTTCCTGCGAGAACATCAGGCGTCTTCCGTTGAGCCGCGGCCGCGCGTGGCGCGCGGAACAGCCTGACCTGAATATCGGTCCTGGCCCCCTCAAACTTGAGACCGCGGTGCCCAGGCACGAGAACCCGCACCCTCAGTGCAGATTCGGCCGCTTTGGTGGGAATTGAATGCGGGGGTGCATCAGGACTTGTATTTGCCGACGACGACGCAGGCGTTGTGTCCGCCGAAGCCGAAGGAATTGCAGACGGCGATATCGACCTTGGCATCCTGGGCGACGAGCGGCGTGTAGTTGAGATCGCAGCCATCACCCGGGTTTTCCAGGTTGATCGTCGGATGCACGACTGAATTCAGAATCGAGCAGACCGTGGCGATGAGTTCAACGCCGCCGCTGGCGCCGAGCAGATGGCCGATGGCGCTCTTGGTGCTGCTGATGCGGGTCTTGTAGGCATGCGCGCCGAGCACGGACTTGATCGCCAGCGTCTCGGCGACGTCACCGAGCGGCGTGCTGGTGCCGTGGGCATTGACGTAGTCGACCTGCTCGGGGCTGACCCGGGCATCCTGAAGCGCGGCGCGAAGAGCCTGTGCCGCGCCGAGGCCGCGCTCTTCGGGCTGGGTGATGTGGTAGGCGTCGGCGCTGGTGCCAAAACCGAGGACTTCCGCGAGGATGGGAACGCCGCGTCGCCTGGCGTGTTCAAGCTCCTCGAACACAAACATGCCGGCGCCTTCGCCCATGACGAACCCGTCCCGGTCGCGATCGAACGGGCGCGATGCCCGCGTCGGATCGTCGTTTCGTTCCGAGAGCGCCTTCATGGCGGAAAACGCGGACATGCCGAGCGGCGTGACGGCCGCTTCGGAGCCGCCGGTGATCATCAGATCCACATCTCCGCGACGAATGGCATACATGGCGTCGCCCATCGCGTTGGTGGCCGACGCGCAGGCCGTTCCGACTGCGGTGCTGGGGCCGCGGGCGCCCAGCATGATGGAGATGTTGCCGCTGGCGGCGTTGCTCATGAGCTTGGGAATGGTGAACGCCGAGACCTTGGACGGTCCCTTGTCGATCAGCCGCAGGTGCTGCTCCTCGAGCTCCTTGATGCCGCCGATGCCGGTGCCGGTGATGACGCCGAAGCGCGTGGGATCACGATCGGCACCGCCGATCTTCAGGCCGGCAGCCTCGAAGGCGTCCTTGGCGGCGGAGAAACCCATTTGGGCAAATCGATCGAGCCGCTTTTCGGCGCGCTTGTCGAAGAGCTTCGCGGGATCAAACTCGCGAGCCTCGCCGCCGAAGCGCGTGCCGAACTGCGACGCGTCGAAATTCGTGATGGGTACGATGCCGCTCTTGCCGGCGACAAGCCGCTCCCAGAACGCATCCACCGAGTTCCCGAGAGGACTCACCAGCCCCATACCAGTGATGACAATGCGACGACGATCAGACATTCAAGCGGCCTCACAGGTGCGCAAGACGACTCAAGAAGCAGTCTCGTGAGACTTACTCTTCCTTCTTGCCAGCCTTTTCAGTGTGGGCCTTGTGAATGAAGGTGACCGCGGCGCCGACCGTCTGAATCTTCTCAGCTTCCTCATCCGGAATGCTCAGTTCGAACTGGTCTTCGAATTCCATGACCAGCTCGACGGTATCGAGCGAATCCGCATTCAGGTCGTTGACGAAGGAAGTCTCCATGGTGATTTCCTTCTGGTCGACGCCCATCTGCTCGCTGACGATCTTGACGACCTTATCCTTGATTTCTGCTTCCGTCATTACAGCCACAACGTGTTTCTCCACTTGACTGAACCTTCTATCAAACTGGAATGCGACGGTCGGCCGGCCACACGGATCACGCCCCGTTTTGCCCCGACAGCATCGTTCACCTTCGCCTCCACGACGGAAGCGGCATGGCGCGATACCTGCCTCACTCATTCAAAAACAACTCTAACCCTCTTAACAGATCAAACGCTTCGCAGGAAGCGGCTTTTACATATGAAGCCCGCCGTCAACGACGAGAATCTGTCCGTTGACATAACTTGCCGCCGGAGAGGCCAGGAATGTAACAGCCGCGGCGACCTCTTCGGGCTCGCCGAATCGCTGAAGCGGAATCAGCGGACGCACCGCCTCTTTGACCTTGTCCGAAAGGATGTTGGTCATGTCAGTCTTGATGAAACCGGGCGCCACGCCGTTGCAGGTCACCCCGCGCTTGGCGAGTTCCTTTGCAACCGATTTCGTCAGTCCGATGACGCCCGCCTTGCTGGCGGCGTAGTTCGACTGGCCGGCGTTGCCCATGATGCCCGAGACGCTGGTGATGTTGACGATTCGCCCCCAGCGGGCTCGAACCATGTACTTGCTGACTTCCCGGGTCATCACGAAAACCGCGCGAAGGTTGGTATCCATGACGCGATCGAACTGCTCGACTGTCATGTTCATGATCAGGCCGTCGTCGGTGATGCCGGCGTTGTTGACCAGAACATCGATCTTGCCGTAATCCGCCGCGATCTGATCAACCCATTTTTCGATGTCGTCGGTGTTTGCGACATCCAGAGCGCGGGGGATGATCTTCCCCGGCAGCTTCTGATCCGCCGCCATGGATGGAAGCGAGCCCAGCCGACTGGCGTCGCGTGAACATGCGATCACGGTCGCCCCGGCCCGCGCCAGCGATAGACAAATCGCCCGCCCGATACCGCGCGAGCCGCCGGTCACTATCGCTACTCGATCGACAAGATCCGCCATCCAACACTCTTTCGTATTCGTAATCACCGGCCCATCGATCGATCCTTCAGATCGTCGCGAGCCGGACTAATGACCAAGCCTACCCCTGCTTCGCGAACGACGCAGCGGTGGAATAATTCTCGCCCTTCACGGCGCGGTTAATCTTCCTCAGCAGCCCCGTCAGCACACGCCCGGGGCCGACCTCTACAAACCGATCAAACCCATCCTGAATCAGGCGCTCAATGGACGCCTGCCAGCGAATGGGCTTGGCCACTTGTTCGCGAAGAAGCTGCCGAACCTCTTCAGGACCGGCATGATAGTCAGCAGAGACATTTGACACCACACCTAAATCGGTCGGTTTGATGGCAACGGCCGCCAAGGCCGATTTCAGGCCCTCCACGGCGGGATTCATCAGCGCCGAATGAAAAGCGCCGGCCACCACCAGCGGAATCGCCTTCGCGTCATGCTTCTCCGCGATCGCGATCGAACGATCGCAAGCCGTTTTGGCGCCTGAGATTACGATTTGACCGGGGCAGTTAAAATTCGCGGGCGCCAACTCCTCTCCCTCGGCCGCCTCGTCGCAAATCTTCTGCACCACATCAGCGTCAACGCCCATGATCGAGACCATGCTGCCGGATGAGGATTCCGCCGCCGCCTGCATCAGTCGGCCGCGTTCGGCGACGAGTCGCAGGGCGTCTTCGAAGCCGATCCAGCCAGCCATGTGGAGCGCCGTGTACTCTCCCAGGCTAAGCCCGGCGGTCGCGGCGGGTTGAATGTCAGCCGTGATGCCCCGCTCTTTCATCGCCGCCCAGACGGCCACCGAGGTCACAAAGATGGCGGGCTGCGACGTGTCGGTCGCGTTGAGAACGTCGGCGGGGCCTTCAAAACAGACCTCGCTGAGCTTTCGGCCGAGGATGTCGTCGGCGCGGGTGAACACCGCCCTGGCGGCGTCGGACATCTCGGCAATATCCTTGCCCATGCCGACAACCTGAGCGCCCTGTCCCGGAAATATGACAGCAGTCTTACCCAAAATGAGTCCCCATTAGAGTCGGACCAGCGCCGAGGCCCAGGTGAAGCCGGCGCCGAACGCGATGAGCAGCACCAGATCGCCGGACTTGATCCGACCTGATTTACGGCACTCGTCCAGGCAGATCGGAATCGAGGCACTCGACGTGTTTCCGATGCGGTCAATGTTGCAATAGACGCGATCCGGCGGCAGGCCCATTCGTTCCCGCGCCGACTCGATGATGCGCTGGTTGGATTGATGCGGAATCACCAGGGCGATGTCGTCGGGCTTCACGCCCGATTCCGCCAGGGTCCAGTCCACCAGGTCCAGATTGCGCTTGACGGCGCGCTTGTAAACTTCGCGGCCGTTCATTTTGACATAGTGAAGTCGCTCGTCGATCGTCATTTGCGACGTGGGCACACGCGAACCGCCGGCCGGCACATGAAGCAGCGAATCGCCGCTTCCTTCCGCGCCCATGTGGTAATGCAGGACGCCCGGGCCGCCGCCTTCCGGTGACTCCCCAGTCGCGACAAGCACGGCCGCGCCGGCGCCGTCGCCGAAGAGAATGCAGGTGCCGCGGTCTTCCATATCGGTGATACCCGACATGACTTCGGCGCCGATGATCAGAATCCGCTTGTAGTGGCCGTTCTGAAGCATGAACGAGGCGTTCAGCAGGGCATAGACGAATCCGCTGCACGCGGCCACGAGATCGAAGGCCGCCACGGGTTTCGTGCAGAGTTCCTTCTGAACGAAGCAGGCCGTAGAGGGAAGAATGGCTTCGGGCGTAATGCTGGCGACGATGATCATGTCCATGTCGTCGGCGGACATCTTTGCATCGGCCAGCGCCCGGCGGGCCGCTTCGACGGCGATGCTCGACGTGGTCTCGCCCGCTTCGCGATTGACGAATCGTCGCTCGCGAATGCCGGTGCGTTCCTGTATCCACGCGTCCGACGTATCGAGTCGCTTCTCGAAATCGTGATTCGTGACGACGCGATCGGGCAGCGCATGACCGGTGCCCGCGATTCGAACGCCGAGCGGTTTACTCATCTTCCTCGACCTCCGTCAGGCGGGAAGCGATCACTTTGTTCAGTTCGGTGCGAATGAACTCGACCGCGATTCGAACAGCATTCTTGATGGCGCGGCGATCGCTGCTGCCGTGGCAGATGATGCAGGTGCCATCAACGCCGAGCAGCGGTGCACCGCCGTACTCGCTGTAGTCGTGTTTGCGCCAGATCTCCTGGAAAACCGGCTCAAGACGCTGGGCCATTTCCGGGCTCATCTGGTGAACTTCTCGCGAGATGATTCGAAGAAGGCCCGTCGCGAGGCCTTCGGTGAGCTTGAGCACGACATTGCCAACGAAGCCGTCGCAAACCGCGACTTCGCAGGCGCCGGAGAACATTTCGCGGCCCTCGACATTGCCGATGAAGCGAATGGAGGTGTCCTTGCGAAGGAGTTCGTTGGTCCGCTTCACGAGCGGGCTGCCTTTGACATCCTCGCCGCCGATCGAAACGAGGCCGACGCGAGGATTTCGAATCTTGAGGACGC
>CALLKH010000119.1 GCA_938008425.1 uncultured Planctomycetaceae bacterium
CATCGGAAGCCCGATGGCGGCGAGCTGCGCCGCCTCGTCGGCGGTCAAAGCCAGGTTGTACACCTGAACCATCGCCAGTTCGCCCTCGAGTCCTTGTGCAGTGGCGTCGTTGCGCCCGCCGATCCAGAGCGCCTGGTTGGGGTTGATGTCGGCCGGGATGGAGGTGGGATCGTGGGCTGAATCGAGAGCGCCGTCGACGTATATCGCGAGGCCGTTCGCGGCATCCCGGTCGACGCTGACGACCATGTGATGCCAGAGGCTGTCGGTGAACACGGCGTTCGTGTCGAATTCGCCGAAATTCGCGGCGTTATCGTCGAGCCGCACGCGGATCGTTTCGGTGGTCGACTCGAAGTGAATCTCCCAGCCGCGGCCGGAACCCGACAGGGCGTCAAGAATGCCGTCATCGCTGTTGTCGACGTTGTCTCGCCGGACCCAGAACGCGATTGAGAAGTCGCCCGTGCCGAAGGCGATGAGGTCCACCGCGGGGACGACGATCACGTTGTTCGGCGCCGAGCCGTTGGATCCGACGACGAGCGCCTGACCGAGCCCCGAGGGCACGCCGGATGCCGTGAAGGTGACCTTGCCGCCGACGATGCCGTCGGCGATTCCGAAGAAGTCGGCACCGCCGCCGCCGGCGAATCGGTATTCATGAACGGGGGCAGGCTGCGCGTTTGCGACAGCGCCGGTCAGCGCGACGATTAATGCTGCAAATGAAATACGCGCGACGAGGGTATCTCCCTGCATCATTCCGCTCTCCTTGGATTGTCTGTGAGCCCTTCGCTGAGAACTCGGAGATGCCGGCCGAAGCCGATCAAGCGGCGGAAGGACGCCGCGATGAGGTCCAGTGTAGCAGTATCAGGCGCCGACTGAGTCGAAATATCGGACTTTTTAGCGCTTGAAACGACGGCGACAGTCACCCTCATCGCCAGGGCCGCGCTGCCGAATTAATGACATCTCGCTTTAACTGCGACGCGTTGAGATACGAATTGAAAACCAAGATTTTTGTCCAGCGACGAGAAGGGCCGCGTGCGGAGAGGGCACCGACTTCGCTCGGTTTTGGCTTTCCGCCCGGAGGCCAGAGCATCCCCCGAAATCTGCTGGAAATTGAGGCCAAATAATGGGCGGTCGGCATTGACAATAAAAGTTGTCAATGCTAGATTAGCCAGAATGAACGATCTGGAAGTCATCGACGACCCTCAAATCGCGGCCGTGGCGCTGGAGCCGATTCGAAGCCGTCTTCTCGCCGAGCTGGCCGAACCGGCTTCGTCGGCGGCGCTCTCGACGCGCGTCGGGCTGCCTCGGCAGAAGGTGAATTACCACCTGCGGCGGCTGGAGGAGGCGAAGCTCGTCAGAGTTTCGTCGGAGCGGCGGTGGGGCGGGCTGATCGAGCGGCTCATGGTCGCGACGGCGGCATCTTACGTGGTCTCGCCGGCTGCGATGGGGCCTGTCGCCTCGGATCCGGAGCGAAGCGTCGATCGACTGTCGGCCGGCTATCTGATCGCGCTGGCCGCGCGCGTCGTGCGCGAGGTCGGCCAGTTGTTTCGCCGGGCGCAGGAGCTCGACAAGCGGCTGGCCACGCTCTCGATCGACACCGAGATTCGATTTCGTTCGCCGGAGGATCGCGCGGCGTTCAGCCGTGATCTGACGGCCGTCGTCGCCCAACTGGTCTCACACTACCACGACGAATCCGCGCCGGGCGGCCGTCGACATCGACTGGTCGTCGCGGCCCATCCCAAGCCCGACGACACCACTCCAAAGGAGAAACCATGAGCGTCAAGAAAGAAGGCAACGGCCTCCGGTCGATCCAGGTTGAAGTCGAAGTGCCCGGCACGCCGGAACAAGTGTGGCAGGCCATCGCCACCGGCCCCGGCATTTCGTCGTGGTTTGTTCCCACCACCAGCGAGGAGCGCGAAGGGGGACAACTGGTCTGCACCTTCGGACCGGGGATGGACTGCCCGGCGAAGATCACGGCATGGGAGGCGGGGAAGCGATTCGTAGCGGAGAGTGACATGGGTCCGCCCGGATCGCCGAAGATGGCCACGGAATGGAGCGTTGAAGCGCGCGCGGGCGGTATCTGCGTGGTGCGTGTGGTGCACAGTCTGTTTGCCAGCACCGACGACTGGGACAACCAGCTCGAGGGAATGGAGCAGGGCTGGCCGACGTACTTCCAGATTCTGCGGATGCGGCTCGCGCACTTTCTCGGCATGCCGTGTTCGACGATGCAGCTACTGGGCTTCTCGAAGGACAGCGAGGCCGCCGCATGGGAGAAGCTGGGCGGCGCGCTCAAACTGACGAAGGTCGCACCGGGGCAGAAGTGGTCCGCGCCGTCGGGCGTGCCGCAAATGGCCGGCGTGGTCGAATCCGTCGGCAAGGGCATGCATCCCAACACCGTGCTTCTGCGGGTCGACCAGCCGGCGCCGGGAACCGCGTACATCGGGGCGTTCTCGTGCGGAGGCATGGTCCAGGTCGCTGCGAGCGTCTATCTCTACGGCGACCAGGCGAAAGCGGCGGTCGATCGAGACGAGCCGGCATGGCAGAAGCTGATCGGTGACTTGTTTCCGGCGGGATGAGGATCGACGCGCCGATGGCGTGGTGGCGCACGCCCGTATTGGAATGTCGGATGGAGATCGCGCACCACCGCGGCACCCTGCTGAGACTCGCGCAGGCCTGACTCACCCTATCAGTGGTGTTCCCCCGAGGCTTGCGGCGTTTGAAAGCGCCGCAGGCCTCAGCGATACCGCGCAAGCCAGTGGGAGTATGGATCGGGCAGCGTTCGCTTGGCTGCGTCCTGCACACCCAGTTCCTTCGCGGCTCGATAGGGCCAGTGCGGATCAGCGAGCAGGGGGCGGCCGATGGTGGCGTAGTCGATCTGTCCTTCGCGAATCAAGTTGTCGGCTCCGGCCGGTCCGTTGATGTACCAGCTCGTCGTTCCGGGCAGCCCGCATTCTCGAAGGACGCGAGCGGAGATTTCACCAAGCAGATTCGGTCCCCAGGGGATCTTGGCCTGCGGCGTATTGAAGCCGACGGAGACGTCCACGGCGTCGAGGCCCTCCTGTTTCATGCGTTTCAGCAGCGCGATGGATTCGGAGATCATCTGCTCATCGTTGCCGTCGAAATCGACGACGCCGATGCGAACCGAAAGCGGCCGGTTTTCCGGCCAGACGCGCCGAACCGCGATGAGGGTCTCGAGCAGGAATCGTCCTCGATTCTCCGCGCTGCCGCCGTACTGGTCGGTTCGTGCATTCGAGTGAATCGACCAGAAGTTCTGCGCGAGATATCCGTGCGCGAAATGCAGCATGAGCCATTCGAACCCGAGGTCGCGTGCCCGCTCGGCCGTGCGGACGGTATCCGACTGCACACGGGCGATGTCCTCCAGCGTCATCTCGCGTGGAACGCGTGAAAGGTTCGCGCCGAAAGCAAGCGGCGAAGGCGCGATCGGCATCCACGAATTGGGGCGGCCGTCCGGAATGTGGTCGTCGCCTTCCCACGGGCGATTGGCCGACGCCTTGCGGCCGGCGTGTGCGATCTGGATGGCGGGAACCGTTCCCCAGTGCTTGAGCGCTTTGATGATCGGCTCGAGCGCGGCGGCCTGCTCGTCATTCCAGAGGCCGGCGTCGGCCCAGGTGATCCGACCTTCGGGGGACACGGCCGTCGCCTCGACCGTCACCATCCCCGCGCCGCCGCGTGCGAGCGACTCGTAATGAATACGATGCCAGTCGTTCGCGACGCCGTCGTGGGACATGTACTGGCACATCGGCGACACGGCGATCCTGTTTCGAAGGGTCGCATCTTTGAGGGAAAAGGGATCCAGTAAACCTGCCATAAGCGCTCCGTGAAAAAAAGATACCCGCACAGGTGCAAAACGCCCGCAGCTGACGCGGAAACGATTTCCGCGAAGCTGAGGACTGGCCTGGTGTCGAACGCGGTGATTCCGTGGATACTCGAGCTCGTCCAGTGCCGGGTGGACCAACGTACATGTATTCGTTTTAGCTGACGTCTCTCATCGGCGACGAAAAAACGCTCACGAATTGTTACTGCTTCGTGCGAATCTCAAGTGTTCATGATGTGCCTCTCGTGACGGAAGCCGTTGCCAGGGCGGTTTTCAAAGGTGACGAGACCTGCCTTCGGAAGAAACAAGAATCGTAAGCCTGACGATTCCGCGGATTCGCCGTCATTTGATTTCCAGTGATTTTGGCCGATCATTTTGGTAGTCTCTTGCGGATGGCACTGATCAGCCGGATTTGCCCTTCAAGAAGCATACGGGCCTCATGACTTTCACCTGATTCGCCCATCGACGCTGTCCTCCGTCGTCCCCCGAGGAGAAGATCCGTCCGAGCGTGCTGCTTAATAAATCATTTGTATAGAATGCAAATTCTCCGCGTCGTGCATCTTCAGTCAGGATGTCGGCGGCGGCTTCCGTAGCCGATCATGGCTATTTTATTAGGTTTGAGTGACTTCAAAGTTTTGGGTTGCGACAACCGGTCGAGGCAAATATACTTTCGACTCAATTTATTTATGTGCAGCAGGTGATCCATGGGAAATCCCCTGACAGTCGAGAACGAGATCGTGACGGCGCTGCGGCGAATCTTTCGTGCGGTCGATCTGCATTCGCGGCATCTTGAGCATGCCGTGGGGTTGACCTGGCCGCAGCTCGCCGTGCTCCGGGCTGCAGAACGGCTCGGCGCATGTTCGATCGGGGCGATCGCTCGTGAGGTTCGCCTCGGCCAGGCGACATTGACCGGCATCATCAAGCGACTGGAGCGCGCGGGATACGTCGCGCGATCGCGTGACGAGGGTGACGGACGCAGCGTCATCGTGACCATCACCGCGGTCGGACGAAAGGCGCTCAAGAAGGCGCCGTCGCTGCTTCAGGGTCGTTTCTTGGCGGAGCTGGAAAAGCTCAAGAACTGGGAGCGCTTCCAGACACTGGCCGCCCTGCAGCGGATTGCGGAGATGATGGACTTTGAATCGCTGGATGCATCGCCGATCCTGGTTGCGGGGCCCGTCGATGCGGAAGCAGAATCGGCTTCGGCAAGGGAATCGCCGATTGATTCCGCAAAGGCGGCGTCGGCGGACCCGAACCGGCGGCGGCTGAGAAGCAAGTCCGAATCGCGCGTGGCGCGCATCGACGACGAATGGCGGCGGCTGACGCGTTGATTCGGTCCGACGGATGGATCGCAGTCAACATTAAGGAACGACGGGCAGGATTCGCCAAACTCTTACGCACGATGACCGACAGCGGCGCCTTGGAGATTCGACGGCATAAGCGCTGACGCCATCGGCCGGGAACGGACGGCATGCCCTTGCACGCTGTCGCGTCCGCCGGTCAGAAGAGACGGAATATTGCTTGAGCGAACAAATAATGCACCTTTCAATCGCATGTCTGCTTTGGAAGCGCCGCACAGCGACAAGACGAATCCGACGCTGACGACGCGGACCCAGTTTCGAGGCTCCCGGTTCGTCCTGGCAGGAATTGTCACGGTTCTGACATCGGCCGTTGCGGCCTCGGCGCAGGAACCCCCATCGGTCAAATTCCGGAACGATCGCAAGCTGAAGACGAACGAGGGTCATGTCTCGCTGGCATGGACCGCCGACGGGGCGTCACTCGAATATGAACTTCAGAGCGCCGCAGGCACCGCCTTCGAGAACCCGTCGCGCGAGTACCTCGGAGCCAATGACACGTTTTTTCTCTCGGGGATTCCCAACGGCAAGTACCAGTTTCGAGTGCGTGCCCGGCGGCCGGACGGCGGTGACTGGGGCCCATGGTCAGAATCCGTCGAGCTTGTGTGCGAACATCATCCCCTGTCGCTGGCATGGACGCTGTTCGCCACGGGAGGATTGCTGTTCCTCGCGACGGCCCTGTTCGTCGTCGTGAACGCTCGATCTCTAAACAGGTTTGAAGGGACTGATGTCTGAGCAAAGCGCGGTACTATCGGCGCCGGTCGGCTATTTTCTGCTCGCCCTATTCGGTGTGATCTGGATCGCATTGGGCATTTACTGGGGACGTCGCGCCAAGTCGCTCGACGGATTCATGGTCGCGGGGCGCAACATCGGGCTGGCGCTGGGTACGGCCACTGCGGTCGCCACCTGGATCACCTCGAACACGACGATGCTCGCGCCGCAGTTTGCGCTGCAACTGGGCATCTGGGGAATGCTTGCCTATTCGACCGCGTCGTTTGGGCTCTTCCTGTTCGCCCCGCTTGCAAAGCGCATTCGCCAGGCGATGCCGAACGGCTATACCAGCGTTGAGTTCATCAGGCTGCGCTACGGAAAGTCCGCCTACATCGTGTTCCTGATCATCTCGCTGTTCTACGGCCTGACATGGATGGTCAGCATGGGGATGGCCGGCGGCATCCTCCTCGAAGCGCTCGCAGGAATTCCCTATGTCTATGGCATGAGCGTCATCCTGCTTGTCTGCGTGGTGTACACGCTCTTTGGCGGGCTGTACGCAGTCATCGGAACGGACTTCATCCAGAGCATCATCATCCTCATCGGCGTCGTGGTCGTCGCCGTGGCGATCCTGATGCGCGCGCCGCTGACGGAGATATACGACAATCTGCGAACTAATCGCCCCGCGCTGTTGGACGTGTTCTTTCCGGCGGCCATTATGGCCGTGTTCAACAATCTACTTTTCGGAATCGGCGAGATTTTTCACAGCAACGTGTGGTGGAGCCGGGCATTCGCCATGCGCGAAGGCGTGGGCATGAAGGCGTATCTGCTGGCAGGGCTCATCTGGCTGCCGATTCCGGTCGTGGCGGGCTTTCTCGGTCTGGCGGCGCCGACGATGGGCATCAACATCACGCGTCCTGACGTCGTCGGGCCGCTGGTGTCCGCCCACATACTCGGATACGCCGGCGGCATCCTGGTCTTCATCGTCGTTTTCTGTTCACTCGCGTCGAGCATCGACAGCCTTCTGGCGGCGACCTCGGACGTGGTCACGACGGAAATCATCAAGCCGCTCTTCATGCCGAACGCGAGCGAGGCGATGCTTCGAAAGGCCGCGAGCATGGTGATCGTCGCGGTGGGTGCGATCACCTGGGCGGTCTGCCTGCCGAAGGTCGGCACGCTGGCATCCGTCCTGTTTTTCGCCGGTCCACTCGTCGGCAGCACGATCTGGCCGATCATCGTGGGGCTTTTCTGGAAGAAGGCCAATCCCACGGGAGCGGTGCTGGCCATGGCGCTGGGCAGCGCCGTCGGGCTGCTGGCCTACGTCGAAATCGGGTGGTATTCGGCGACGCTCATCGGTACGGGGGTTTCATTCCTGACAACCGTCGGCAGTTCGCTACTTGCCCCGCGCGAATTTGAATGGGCCGTTCTGCTCGGCGAGAGAAGGGCGGTGACCACATGACGCTGTTTCCCGCTTGGTTTTTTGTTTTCCTAGTTTACGCAAGTATCGCCATGGCGGTGGCCGGCGGCGTATTGCTGCTGGTTCTGCTGATCCGAGACATTGGAGGCAAGTCGATATGGTAGAAGGAACCACAATCGAAATTGACATCGCTGAAGCCACGCCGGCCCGCGAGCAGGTGAATTCGAAGGGCCTCGTGCTCGATCCGCGGCCGCTTTTGGACGCGGCAAGGGGACAGGTGGATGTCACTCGGCTCGATTCCCTGGCCGGCAAGTCCATTCTGCATCCGTCGCAGTTCGACCGAAAGACCGTGGTCGATCTGTGCCGGGCCGCCGCCCTGCTTGAGGCGGTCAATGTCGAGTCAATCAAGCCGCTCGACGGGAAGATCGCCATTACGGCGTTCTTCGAGGCCAGCACGCGCACGCGGCTTTCATTTGAAAGTGCCATGCTGCGACTGGACGGAAAGGTGCTCAGCGTTCCCGACGGCCGAGTGACCGGCATGGCCAAGGGCGAGTCGCTCGCTGACATCGGCGAGATGTTCAACACCTACGGTGACGTCGTCATCATGCGGCATCCCGAGACCGACAGCATCGATCAGATCGGTCGCAACCTCAATCTGCCGCTGATCAATGCCGGCAACGGCTCCGGGCAACATCCGACGCAGGCGCTGCTCGACTGGTATGCCCTGTTGAAATGGCGTCCGGAACTGGCGACGGTCGATTGCCCCGACAACCAGCAGATTCATCTGGGCATCGTGGGCACGCCGGGCAGCATGCGGGCCGTCAAGAGCTTCCTGCGCCTGTCGCTTCTCTTCCTGGGAGCGATTCGCAAGATCACCATCATTTCGGAAATGGCCGATCCCGTGGGGCTGGATCTCGAATCGGCGATCGAGGATTGCCCGGTGCCGGTGGAGATCACGAACGACATCCAGGAAGTGCTCGCCGATCTTGACGTCATTTATATGAACTCGATTGCGTTTCTCGGCGACAGTTACCGCAAACTGGATAGTCGATTCAAGCTGGGCATCGACAGCGATCTCAAGCGCGGGGCGGTGATCATGCACCCGCTTGCCCGTCGTGACGAACTTGATCCGAGCCTGGACGCGACGTCGCACAACATGTATTTCGCGCAGGCGGCCGGGGCGGTGTTCATGCTCCGGGCTCTTTTGATCGCCGTGCTTGGAAGAACCGAGAAGCTGGCGCGTCTGACCAGGTAGGGAAGCCCGGTCGAATCGCAACATTACTTCAGTGACAGGGGACCGACATGTGTGGAATCGCCGGATACTGGGAACCCAACGGGCATCGCGGCCGGATGCAGACCGCGCTCGATCAAATGCTCGAGACGATCGAGCATCGCGGGCCCGACGGTCGCGGAATGCATATCGACAAGGTTTCGGGCCTCGCCATGGGGCATACCCGACTATCGATCATCGATTTGAAGACGGGCGATCAGCCGCTGTTCTCCGCTGACCGTAACATCGTCCTGACTGCGAACGGTGAATTCTACGACTACAAGAAATTGCGGGCCGAACTGGCCTGTGAGGGCGTCCGGTTTTCGACCAAGACCGACTCTGAGATCGCCATTCCGTACTATCTTCGGCACGGGCTGGAGTTCGTTCATCAATTGCGCGGTGAGTTCGCCGTCGTGTTGTTCGACCGCCGGCGCCGGCGCCTCTTGCTGGTTCGAGATCGATTCGGAATCAAGCCGCTGTACTATCGATTGACCGACGACGCGATCCACTACGGTTCCGAAGTCAAGGCGGTCCTGGCCCACCCCGACGTCCCGCGATCGCTTTGCCGAAAGGCCGCCCTGCACCAAATGATGCAGGTGATGACGCCGGGCTCCACGTCATTCGAGGGCATCGAGGCGCTGAAGCCGGGGCATATGCTCGTGGTCGAACAGCGCGAGGACGCATTGCAGGCCCGACAGGTTCGTTACTGGGACCTCGAATTCCCGCAGGCCGGCGAGCACGATGCGAATCCTGACACGGACTTCTACGTGAATCGCGTTCGCGATCTCCTGATCGACTCGGTGGGCACGCGACTGGAGGCCGACGTGCCGGTGGGCTGTTACCTGTCCGGCGGCGTCGACAGTTGTTCGATCCTGGGTCTGGCGACGCCCTTGCAGCAGTCGCCGATCAAGGCCTTTACCATCAGCTTCGATCACGATGACTACGACGAGGCCAAGATTGCCAGGGAAATGGCCGAGCGCACGCGCGCCGATCAGGAGTTGCTCCAGGTCACGGCGTCTGAGCTGTACGGCGAACACTTCCAGCGGGTGACCTGGCACACGGAGCGCACCTTTTACAATACGCTGAGCGTTGCGAAGTGGCACATGAGCCGCCGCGTTCGAGAGTGCGGCTTCAAGGTTGTCATCACCGGTGAGGGCGCCGACGAACTGTTCGGTGGTTATCCCTTCTTCAAGCGCGACATGTTTCTGCATGGCGACGGCGATTCGCAAGCCCTCCTACGCGAAATGGAGCAGGGCAATCCCGTGTTTCGGGGCGCGATTCTCGCCGAGACGCAGCAGCGACATCCGGCGTGGGATGACCTGTGCGGCTTTACGCCCTCCTGGATTCAGCCGTGGATGCTCACGCTCGAAGCGTGTCGGCCGTTGTTCTCGGCGGCGACGAAGGATCTGCTGGCGACCTACGACCCCATCGCCGCAGTCGCTGCGTGCATCGACCCGACCATGGTGCGCGGCCGGCACCCGCTCGACATCGCCCAGTACACCTGGAGCAAGACGATGCTCGAGGGGCAGATTCTCACATGGGGCGGCGATCGCGTCGACATGGCCAACTCGATGGAGTCGCGCCCGGCGTTTCTCGATCACAACGTCGCGGAATTCGCCGTGCGCATCCCGCCGTCATTGCGAATCCGCAACGGGGTGGAGAAATGGGTGCTGCGCGAGGCGATGAAAGGCGTTCTGCCGGAGGTGCTCTACAAACGCCAGAAGTTTGCATTCATGGCCCCGCCGAGCCACACCGACATTGCGAAGCGCCGAGCCGTGGACGAACTGATCAAGAACTGGCTCTCGCCCGATCTGATCGACGAGGTCGGATTGTTTGATTCGCAGCGAGTCGGTGAGTTTGTCCGGGCACAGCGGGAGTCGACGGACGCCGTCACCAGCAAGCGCAGCGACATCCTGGTCAACCATCTGCTTCAGATTCACATGCTGCACCGAATGTTTGTCGAGCCGGCGGCGCCCGTCGCCGTATGACTCCGGGTGCTCGCGGATTGTCTGGCAGATCGCCCATCGTTCCTGGAGTTGGAAATCAGGTGCGCGAGGCGGGACGTGACAGACGTGACGAGATGTCCTCGATTGCCGTCGTCGTATCGACGACGCGAACATAGCGGTCCTTCAGTGATCCTATCGTAAACTTCTGGCGCTCTTCAGTCACAGTGGTGCATCCGTCGGCGACGAGCGTGACGAAATAGCCGAGGTCGCAGGCGTCGCGAACCGTCGTCGAGACGCATTCGTCCGTGTAGACCCCGGTGACGTACAGCGAGCGAATGCCGAGATTGCCAAGGACATACGCCAGCGTGGTCGAGGTAAATGCGCCGCTCGTCGTCTTGCTGATGACGATCTCATCGCCCTGCGGCGCGACGCGCTCGAGAATCTCCGCATCCTTCGAACCCGGCGCCGTATGAAGGCCCAGCCGCTTGTGCCCTGCGCTGCGGTCACGGCCGTCGCTCGTCAGCGATTGAATCCGAATATGGATGACCTCCAGGTCATTGTCGCGGAAGCAGTCCTGCAACCGGCGCACATTGGGAAGCACGATTCGATCCAGTTGGTCGAAATAGTACGCCTGTGCCTCGAGCGGCACGCCGGCCTTTTCCGCGTCCTTGAATACGCCATGGCCCGGGGCGGCGTCCAGATACTGAAGGTCGATGCAAAGCAGAGCGGCCCGCTCCAGTTGATCTTTCTGGAAGCGCTCGGGCGCGACGATGATCGACTCGCGATACGCATCACGCAGGGGATCGATGTTGACGAATCGCGGATCAACTTTGTTGGCAGTCATCGCACTCCCTGTCTTTTGGCCGTCAAGTAACCATTCAAATCGCTAAACCACCTCGGCCAGTTGCAGCGCGGTTCGCAATAGGACGTTGGCTCCGAGCTCGATGTCCTCCCAGTGCGTCCATTCGGCCGGGCTGTGGCTGCGGCCGCCGACGCTTGGCACGAAGATCATGCCGATCGGAGCAAGTCGGGCCATCACCTGCGCGTCGTGCGCGGCGCCGCTCGGCATGAGCACCGGATCTGCATGGAGTTCGCCGGCGATCCGCAGGATGTCCTCGACGATCCGGGCGTCGCAGCTCACCGGCGGCACCTCGCTGAGGATGTCGAACTCGAACATCAAACCGCGCCGCCGGGCGATGGCCGACAGCGCGGTTCGAAACGCGTCGGCGAGGGTTGCAAGCTTTCGGGCGTCAGCGTCGCGCACGTCCAGCGTAAATTCCGCCAGGGCCGGTACCGTGTTGGCCGTCCCCGGCGAAAGCTTCACTCTGCCGATCGTCGCCACGCTTCGTTCGCCGCCGTGCTCCTCGAGTATGCGGGGAATTTCACCGGCGAACTCGGCCAGCCCTGAAAACGCGTCCTTGCGCATCGGCATGGGCGTTGTACCGGCGTGGTCCGCTTCGCCCTTGAGCCGAATGCACCATTTGAAGAGTCCGGTGATGGCGTTGACGACGCCGATTGGCTTTCCGAGCCGGTCCAGCGTCGGACCCTGCTCGATGTGCAACTCAACATAGGCATGAACCGAATCCCGGCTGCGCCGCGCCGAGAGCGCCTTGAGCGGTTCGAGGCCGCGCTCCCGCATGGCGTCCGCCAGCGCGACCCCCGAGAGATCGACCGTCGTTTGCAGCAGGTCGGGATTGATTTCACCCACCATCGCCTTGGAACCGAACAGACTCCCGAAACGCCCCTCCTCGTCGCTGAATGCGACAAGCTCGATGGGCCGGCGCGTTTCAATTTTCTGCTCTTTAATTCGTTGAAGACATTCCAGTCCGCAGAGCACGCCGAGCGCGCCGTCCAGACATCCTGCGGCGGGAACGGAATCCAAGTGCGAACCGATCATCACCGCAGCCTGGTCACGCTGCGATTTCGGCCGCCCGATGACATTACCGGCGCCGTCCATTTCCCCGTGGAGGCCGATCTGCTTCAGCGATTCGATCAGCGCCGTCCGGGCCTCGAAGTCGGCAGCGGAAAAGGCCATCCGATAGATGCCGCCATCCTCGTTGCGTCCGATTTCGGCGAATCGTTCGATGTTGGATCGAAGCCGCCGCATGTCGACGACTATGCCGTTGTGAAGTTTCGGAGCCATGTCATTCCAAGATTTCGGTAATTCGACATTGTAGTGCATGGAGTCACTTTATTTCATCCCGGCCATGATTTCCGATTGTCGCTGAAGTGCCAGGATGTGCGGCTGATCGATTTGCCGGTGGGGGCTTCAAGATGCCGTCCCCATCCTTGTGCCGAGCCAGGCGCGATCGTGAAGAACTTTCGAAGCGCAGGCTTGGTGAAGCGGCCGTTGCTTTCAGCGAGGTTGTCTTCGATTGACAGCGCCGAGCGATTCAATTGATCGACGAGAGAGTCACTTCCACCGGGGAATATTCTGACGGGCCGGCAGTTTGATCGGCGGAATTTCCGGCCTGCTGATGCACGTCAAGGATTTCGAATACATAAGACCATGATGACAGCCTGGGGGAGTTGATCGGGTGAACAGTGGAACTGGCGATTGCCGGGGAAGGTGATCCAGAATGGAATCCGGTGATCGGAGGAGATGACTCCTCCCCTCACCTGATTCTCTCTTGGAATTTCGCCTGATTTGTTCGCCATTGGCGAATCGGGGCGAGAAGATTTGAACTTCCGACCTCTGCGTCCCGAACGCAGCGCTCTAGCCTGGCTGAGCTACGCCCCGTGAGTTAAGACGGGCAATGATACGCGGCACTCGGAGGATTGCAAGCCGAGGCTTTCCGGTTTTCCAGGCGACGGTTCCGGTCTTTTCTGGAGATCAGTTGGGCCTTCGCAGCGGTTCAGGCGTTCCCGACCGATTCCTTCCGGAGCTTATCCTTGTACAGGTTGAAATTCCGGGCGGTGTCCCAGCGGTTGACGATCGTCTCGGAGGGGGCCGAGCGGCGGTGGTGCGAAAGCACGTCGATCGGGTCGAACATGTTCGCGCCGAAGCCGTGCCGCTGGATGAAGCGGACGCCGATTCGCGTGATGCCGCGCTCCGGTTCGGCCATGTTGACCACGACGGCCGTTTCGTTGCGGGACTCGGCTGGTTCGCCGTCTTCGTCGTTGGTTTTCGGTGAGAAGCTCAGGTCGAGGTATTGGCCGAGTTCGGGAGAGTTGTAGGAGGTGGTCAGGAGAGCCGCGCCGCCGTGGGACAGGTTGACCAGGTGGGCGGGGGTCGCTTCGGGAACGCCTTCAACTCTCAGCATGATGGGCAAGTGGGCCGGTGTTCGGGGATCGGTGCGTCGTTCGAGCGGGTCTCGTACCATGTTTCGAGCCTCATTCGGAAGGTCAGAATCGTGAGACGCCGCCGACAGCGCGACATTCTCCACCACTGGCGTACATCGGGCCGCGCATGAGGGGCGATTAGCTATTTCAAGGGGGCTCGGCCGACCGTCCGCCGATGGCGGGGTTCTGAGCGCCGTGAAGCAAATGGTCCGGGATGTCATTTTTGCGCCTGCCAATAATTTCGCGGCTCCCAGTAAGGCCGGTTTCGATTCTGATTCCGCGATCGGCCGCGGCGATGCGACGCGCGCCCTTGAAATGATGGGGCATCGGTGTCCTAATGGCCGACCGACTTGACGAACTTTGACAGGAAAAGGATCGATTCATGCGCTGGTCGCAGTTTTTCATCACCACGACGAAGGAAACCCCCAAGGACGCGACGGCCCCGTCGCATCAGCTCATGCTGCGAACGGGCATGATCCGCCAGCTTGCCGCGGGGATCTACAGCTATCTGCCGCTGGGCTATCGCAGCCTCCGCAAGGTGGAGGAGATCGTTCGCGACGAAATGAACCGCGCCGGCGCGATCGAGCTGCACATGCCGGTGCTGCACCCGATTGAGCTGTGGCATCAGACGAATCGCGTCGAGGCGATGGGCGACGTGCTGTTGCGACTTGGCGGCCCGGAGGGAGACTGGCGATCGCAGACCGTACTCGGCCCGACGCACGAGGAAGTCATCACCGAGATCGCCCGGGCGTATCTCGGCAGCTACAAGCAATTGCCCATCAACCTGTACCAAATCCAGGTGAAGTTCCGCGGCGAGGCGCGGCCGAAGAGCGGCGTCCTGCGAACGCGCGAGTTCCTGATGAAGGACGCGTACAGCTTCCACGACAGCGTGGAAAGCCTGGACGAAGGGTATAAGAAGATGTACGCGGCCTACTGTCGCATCTTCGCACGGTGCGGCCTGCCGTATGTGGCGGTCGAAGCGGAGAGCGGTCCGATCGGCGGCGACGCATCGCACGAATTCATGGTGCTGACCGACGCCGGCGAGGATTATGTCGCCCTGACCGAGGATGGCAGCTACGCGGCCAACACGGAGCGCGCGGTCTGCGCACCGCTGCCGGCCGAGACGGCGGAGATGAAGGCGCTCGAGGAAGTGCACACGCCGGGGCAGCGAACGATTGACGAGGTGACGGCCTTCCTGAAATTGACTCCGGATCGCATGATCAAAACGCTCATCTACACCGGCACGCTCACCGCCGGTGCCGAGGCTTCGAAGAAAGCCAAACCGCAGGAAATGACGTTCGTCGTCCTCGTGCGCGGCGATCATGAGGTCAACGAGAACAAGCTCAATCGCGTCGCGGGGGCGCGGCTGGAACTGGCGACGCCGGCGGTGATTCAAGCGCTGACCGGCGCGGAGGTCGGTTTCGCCGGGCCGCATTCGCTGAAGGGAACGCCCGGGGCGGATTTCCGATTGATCGTCGATCAGGCCGTGTCGGTCATGCAAAACGGCGCCACCGGCGGGAACAGGACGGACTATCACGTGATCAACGTGAATCCGGGCCGGGACTTCGCCGTGACGGGCGAAGGCGTCGTGACGGCCGACGTGCGAACGGTGGTCGACGGCGATCTGGCCGCCAGCGGCAACGGCTCGCCGATTCGACTGCGCAAGGCGATCGAAATCGGGCACGTCTTCAAGCTCGGAACCAAGTACAGCACCTCGATGAAGAGTCACTATCTCGACAAGAATGGCAAGTCCCATCCGCACATCATGGGCTGCTACGGCATCGGTCTGACGCGAACGCTCGCGGCGGCGCTGGAGGCGTATCACGACGAGAACGGGGCGGTGTGGCCGATGTCGATCGCGCCGTTTGAGGTGCTGATCGTATCGCTCGATCCGAACGAGCCGGAAGTGATTTCAACCGCGCAACGGCTGCATGATGAGTTGTCGGCCGCGGGCGTGGATGTGCTCTGGGACGATCGCGATGAACGGGCGGGATTCAAGTTCAAGGACGCGGATCTGATCGGCGTGCCGCTGCGGATCACGGTCGGGCGCAAGAGCCTGGCCGACGGCGTTGTGGAGTTGAAGCGTCGCAGCAGTCCGGATGTCGAGAAGGTGAATCCGGCCGAGGCGGGCGCCAAGGCCATCGCAATGGTGGGCGAAGCGAAGGCGGCGCTGATGGCGAAGGCGGACAAGGCGGTTCGATAGGCCGCGCTTTTCAACGGAATCCCGATACAGGCGTGTCATCGGTGCCAGAGGGCTGTCGCGCGTCAGGCGCGGATGCCCAGCAGCGGGCTAAGTTCGGCGATGCGTTCCTCGACAGCGCGGCGGGTGCGGGCCTCGACGTTGAGCCGGATTGTTCGCTCGGCCGCGTTGGGTCGGACATTGAACCACCAGTCCTGATAGCGGAACGACAGGCCGTCGAGTTGTTCGGCGACGGCGTCCGCGTGTGCGCGGGTCAGGTTTCGCAGCACTTCGTGCGTGTCGGGGCAGTAGAACTTCAATTCACCGGACGTGCTGTACCGCTGCAACGGCTTTGCCAGTTCCCCCAGCGTTTTGCCGGAGTTGATGATCATGTTGATCACCTGGATCATCGCGATAACGCCGGATTCGCAGTGGGCGGCGGATCGGAAGTAGAAACGCCCGGAGAGGTCGCCGCCGAAGACCGCGTCGCGCTCGGCCATTGTCCGCTTCATGTACGACGCGCCGATTCGCTCGCGAACGGGAATCCCGCCGGCGCGAACGATTTCCTCTTCAACCACGGCGCTGGCGCGATGATCGAAGACGATCTGCGAACCCGCCTCACGCTCGAGCAAGGAACAGGCGAGCAGGGCGATCATATGATCCGGCCGGATGGTGCGGCCTTTCTCATCGACGAAGACACATCGCTCCTCGCTGCTGTCGAACGAAACGCCGAAGTCGGCCTTCTGGGCCTTGACCAGCGCGCGAAGATCGCGGGTGTTCTTGGCGAGAAGCGGATTGGGCTCGTGATCGAAATTGCCCTTGTGTTCGAAGTTCAACCGGTGAATGCGCAGGTTGCGATTGCCGCGGAAGATGAGCGGCAGCCATTTGGCGGCGGTGCCGTTGCCGGCGTCGACGACGACGGACATCGGCTCGGGGAGCTTCATGTCCTGCCGGAGCAAGGAGCGCAGGGTCTTCGTATAGATGTCGGTGAAGTCCTTGGTGATGCGCCGCGAACTCGCGCCGGTGTAGTGCTTGGGTACGCGAATGGCGATATCGCGAATGCTGGAGAGGCCGGTCTCCATGCCGATCGGCGACGCCTTGGTGCCGCAGATGCGAAAGCCGTTCTGGTTGACCGGGTTGTGCCCGGCGGTCACCTGGATTCCGCCGCAGGCCCCGAGGTGGTTGGCGACGAAATAGGTGTGCGGCGTGCCGACCTCGCCGAGAGTGATGACATCGGTTCCCGTTGAACGAATGCCTTCGATCAGCGCTTCCTCAAGCGACGCGCTGTGCGGCCGCGTGTCACGGCCGACGACGATGGCGCGGGCGATCGGATCGGCGCGATCGAAGCCGCGAAGTTTTGAGCGAAGGTATTGGGCGACCGCATGACCAATTCGCCATGCGGCGTCTTCGTTGAGCGGATGCGGGTACGTGCCGCTGATGTCGGAGAGTTTGAACAGCGTGCCGATCTGCGTGGAGTCGTTGAGTTTCTCGACGATCTGGCCGTTGGAGACGCGGATAACTTCATGCGGCGGAACGGTGACGGGGACGTACTGTTGAACGTCGCGCCCACGTTCGTCGTCGTTGAACTGGCAGCCCTGGCATTTCGGGTAGTGCGTGCGCCGTCGGCCGCGGCAGATGGCGTTCGAGATGCGCACCTGCTCCTCGCCGGGGCAGTACTTGTGGTAATCTTTCGTCGCCTGGACGGTGGTCATGGGCGCATATCGTAAGCACATTCCGTCGGGAAGACTACCATTTGTTGCGGCGGGCGCGCGGGCCGGCATGTGAGATCCTCCGTGATCATCAATTCTGTACGCGTTCAAGCGCGCGAAGGTTCAGGAAGGGCCGAGGCTTCGGTCGCGTGACGCGCGAAATTCACAAACACCCCGCGAGTCACTCACTGAGATCGAAGGCGCCGTGCTAATTTGCTGCGACCGGACGCAAACCGTATCATGTAGCGAATCCTGGGGGTGTGGGGAGCCGGAATGGCGCTTCCCGGCCTGCACATCGATGCATTTGGAGGAAGGCGAGATGGCTGAATCCGATCCTGGTTCGTCGACCGCACCGGCTGTGAAAAAGCACGCTCCGCCGCCGGAGTTCTCGGCAAGGGCCCACATCAAGACGTTTGAGGAATACCAGGCCGAGTACAAGCGGTCGATTTCCGATCCCGATGCGTATTGGAGCCAGGTCGCCGCGGAGAATCACTTCTTCAAGAAGTGGGGCCGCGTTCTGCAGTGGAACGAGCCGTTCGCGAAATGGTTCGTCGGGGCCGAAACCAACCTCAGCTACAACTGCCTGGATCATCAGATCGCCCAGGGGCGAGGAGACCATACCGCCATCATCTGGGAGGGCGAGCCGGTCGATGAAAAGGGCCAGCCGCGCGAGATTCGACGGCTGACGTACAACGAACTGCGCGACGAAGTCTGCCGTTTCGCGAACGGGCTGAAGGCGCTGGGGGTCGGAAAAGGCGATCGGGTCACAATCTACATGCCGATGGTGGTGGAGCTGGCGGTCGCGATGCTGGCGTGCGCGCGAATCGGCGCCCCGCATTCGATCATTTTCGGGGGATTCAGCGGCCAGGCGATCGCGGATCGGGTTCAGGACGCGGATTCGCATGTGGTCATCACGTCTGACGGCGGTTACCGGCGCGGGTCGATCGTTCCGTTGAAGGACAACGTCGATGAGGCGTGCGGCATGACGCCGCTGGTGAAAAAAGTCATCGTTCACAAGCGAACCGGCGCATCGATCAACTGGGTCGAGGGGCGCGACGTCTGGTGGCATGATGTTGTCTCCGGTGCGTCCGCCGACTGTCCGGCCGACCCGCTGGACTCGGAGCACATGCTGTTTCTGCTCTACACGAGCGGCAGCACGGGCAAGCCGAAGGGCATTCTGCACACGACTGCCGGTTACATGGTCTATACGCGGCACACGACGAAGCTGGTCTTTGATCTGAAGCCGGATGATGTGTACTGGTGCACCGCGGACATCGGCTGGATCACGGGGCACAGCTACGTGATTTACGGTCCGCTTCAAAACGGCGTGACGACGCTGATGTACGAG
This sequence comes from uncultured Planctomycetaceae bacterium, assembly GCA_938008425.1. Lineage (GTDB taxonomy): Bacteria > Planctomycetota > Phycisphaerae > UBA1845 > UTPLA1 > JADJRI01. The sequence goes on from CALLKH010000119.1 coordinate 19,041, forward strand.
GGGGCGCCGAACCATCCGGACTGGGCGCGATTCTGGAGCATCTGCCAGCGGCACGGCGTCACAAAGTTCTATACCGCGCCGACCGCCATCCGGGCCTTCATGAAACAGGGCAAGGACTGGCCGGCGAAGCATGACCTGTCGAAGATCAAGCTGATGGGCACCGTGGGCGAGCCGATCAATCCCGCGGCGTGGGACTGGTACAACGAGATCATCGGCGGCAATCGGTGTCCGATCGTTGACACCTGGTGGCAGACGGAGACGGGCGGAATCATGATTTCGCCGCTGCCCGGCGTGACGCCCACGAAGCCGGGGTCGGCGACGCTGCCGCTCTTCGGCATCGACGCGGCGATCGTGGACCATTCAGGCAAGGAGCAGCCGCTCGGCGGGAACGGCCTGCTGGTCGTGCGTAAGCCGTGGCCCGGCATGCTTCGGGGGATTTACGGCGACGAGGCCCGGTTCCGCAAGCAGTACTGGTCTGAAATCAAGGGCTGTTATTTTACCGGCGACGGCGCGCGGCGCGACGAAGACGGCTACTTCTGGATCACCGGTCGCGTCGACGATGTCATCAAGGTGGCGGGGCATCGCCTTGGCACCGCCGAGGTGGAGTCATCGCTCGTGTCGCATCCCAAGGTCGCGGAGGCGGCCGTGATCGGCTACCCGGACGAGATCACCGGCGAGGCGATCGCGGCGTTCGTCACGCTCAAGGGCGGTGAAACGCCGACTGACGCCTTGAAGGATGAACTGAAGCAGCATGTGGCGAAAACGCTGGGCGCGATCGCCCGGCCGAAGGATTTGAGGTTTACCGATGCCCTCCCGAAAACCCGCAGCGGCAAGATCATGCGGCGGCTTTTGAAGGAGATCGCGACGACGGGAAGCGTCAAGGGGGACGTCACAACTCTTGAGGATTTCACAACGTTAGCGAAACTGTCGGCGGACGAAGGCTGATCGGATTGTAAAGATTCGGCGTTCGGGTATAATGATTTTCGACGCCGCCCAGTGCCGGTTTTTTGAAGTTGGCGAAGGGCGGCCATGGACGACGGAGGCAACGCCGTCGTCAGACCGCCCGGGGAATCAAGTCCCGTCCGGCGATCGTCCTGGGGGGCGAAGTGGCGACACCTGGCGTGGTCCGTTTCTTCGTGTCGTGAGTGAATCGCTTCCGGGTGGATCGAAATCTAACATCAACGGTCGCCGCCGGACGTCTGAGCGATTCGGACATCGGGCGGTCCACCGAGGAACAGGATGACGCACATGGCGATGGAATCAGCCTGCAAGTTACAGGTCGGCCGTGACCGGCATGATGGGCAGGTCCGGATGGAAGCAGATCACATCGATTTCGCCGGCGCCACCAAGTTT
>CALLKH010000120.1 GCA_938008425.1 uncultured Planctomycetaceae bacterium
GATCCGACGAAGCCCCGCCAGAGTCCAGTCGATCATTCCGAGATGAGCTGTTCTGTCGCCATGTCCACCAATCTGTGGCCGGTGGCGTCCTCTACGATCATGGCAAACGTAAAATTCCCCTTCACGGGAATTGCTTCGACCGGCAGACTGGCGTAGAGCGTGTACCTACCCTCGCGGTCCTTGAGTTCGGCGAACTTGTACACCTTATCATTTACCGTGATCTTCCCGGTTCTCGGAAGCTGATCATCCTCCAATTCGACCTTCGGCATGACGATCGCCTCGGCGGACCCAGCTTTCCCAACCGAGACGCGAAATTCAATTCGGTCGTGAAAGTCGTTCCCGTTGTACTCGAATGGCGCCTTGTCGAACCAGCCAAGGGGATCGGCAACCGCCGACAGCCCGCACGCAGCCAAAAGCATTCCGACAATACAGACCAATCGAACCTTCATGAGATCCTCCGAGTCCCGAGTCCGCGCCCCGCGGACAGGCGAACCGTCATCGCGAAAACCTAGCCGCCGAATTCGTAATCGAAGCCCTCATCAAGCATGGCCACACCGTTGCCGTCCTTGATGATCATCGAAAATGTGAAATTCGCATCCAGCGGAATTCCGCGCACGGGGACGCTTGCGTAGAAGGTCCACTTGCCTTCCTTGTCCTCGCGCGGCGCGAACTTGTACTCCTGTTCGTTGATCTTGATTGAGCCGCTGTTTGGAAGCTCGACAGCCGAGAGCTCTCGCAGCGGGCGAATGATCGCCTCGACGGATCCATCAGCCCACGCATAAATCGTGAACTTGATCTTCTCATCAGGGTCGGTGCCCGAGCACTCAAACGGGGGGTCCTTGAACCAGCCCATCGGATCGGCCACCGCAGTCAGGCCGGTAAGACCAACCAATAGGCCGAGTATCCAGATTGACCGCAGTCTCATGACGCTCTCCTTTGTCAGAGTCTACCCAGTCATTTTGATCTATGTCAATCAGGCCGCACTTCGGGCACTACCCGTATGCGCCGATCCCGTTTCGGCCACTCAAATTCCGCCGGTGGTGTCATATCCAGCAGCCGTGGCACACCGATCGCACGGACAAACCCAACGGGATCCGCACAGTCTTCATTCTAATCATCGCAATTGGCCGGGCTCGCGCTCGCGCAGCCCGAGTAACTGCGTTCTTAGCTTCCCCTGGGGCTTATTTGCCGTGATGTCGTCGCTACGACCTTTTGTCGACTCCCCAAGACCCACGTCTAACGCCCCCCCCGAGACAGCGAGCAAGCTTTGGGGATGAAATCGTCGACTGGGACACGATTTCATTCTTCCGGCGTGCCCTTTCATGTCACCCGACCACCAGACCACCAGCGGCGGACGGCCGATCATTCGGCTGCTTCCCTATCAGCGTGCCGCGCTCCTGTCCACGGCGCGGCTCACGTGGAACTGCTGGTCGCGCCAGACCGGCAAGAGCTTCACCTTCAGCCTCCGGCGCGTTCTTCGCGGGCTCCTGCGCAAACGAAACCAGATCGTGCTGTCGGCCGGCGAGCGCCAGTGCCGCGAGGTGATGGAGAAAGTCCGCCTGCACTGCGAGGCGCTCCGCATCTCCTTCGAACTGCGCGGGCTGACCTTTTTCGACGGCCTGCGCGTCAACGGCCTCGAGGCGCGCCTGCCGCAGGGCGTGCGAATCATCGCCCTGCCCGCCAACCCCATGACCGCCCGCGGCTTCACCGGCGACGTCTTCCTCGACGAATTCGCCATGCATCGCGACGACGAGGCCGTCTGGGCGGCGCTTTTTCCGACGCTTCTTCGCGGCGAGGGCGAAATGGACATCGCCTCCACGCCGCGCGGCCGAAAGAATCTCTTCCACCGGCTCCAGTCCAATGCCATGTTCTCGACATCCGTCGTGACGCTGGCCGACGCGGTCGGCCAGGGGCTGGACGTCAATCCCGAAGCGATCCGCGCGGCCGTCGGCGACGAGGAAATCTGGCGGCAGGAATTCTGCTGCGAGTTTCTCGACGAGGCGACGAGCTTCATGCCGCACGAGCTGATCCGCTCCTGCCAGGACGTTCGGCTCTCGTGCGAGGCCGACTGGGACGCGCTCGGCGAGCGGTTCAACGACGTCTTCGCCGGCGTGGATGTCGGCCGACGGCGCGATGTGACGGCCATCTGGCTCTGGCGGCGCGATGGCGAGGCCTTCACCACCTGCGGCGTGATCGTGATGCCCCGGGCGCCGTTCACCGAGCAGGAGGCGATGCTCTCACGGATTCTGGCCACGCCCGCCCTGCGCCGCTGCTGCATCGACGCGACGGGCATGGGCCTGCAACTCGCCGAACGGCTCATGGAGCAGTTCGGCGAGCATCGCGTCGAGGGCGTGGTCTTCACCGCCGCAATCAAGAGCGAGACGGCCGGGGCGCTTCGCGTTCTGGCCGAGCGCGGGTTGCTGCGAATTCCCACGGACCCGGACGTGACGCAGGACTGGCATTCCATCGGCCGCAGCGTCACGAGCGCCGGGCACGTGCGCTTCGACGCCGACCGCTCCTCGGGCAGCCACGGCGATCGATTCTGGGCGGCGGCGCTCGGCATTCACGCGGCGAAGGGCTCGATGGCCGGCGGGCCGGGCCTCGAAACGGGCGGCGCCTTGCGATTTACGCGAACAGGCGTCTGGTAATTCAGTCAACCACATCGACGGAGGCGCAAACCATGAAGGGATTGATTCGACTGGTCAACGCGATCCGCGGCCGCACGGCGCCGCGGCCGAGTCCGGGCGTGCTCGTCGGGCGCGGGCCGGAGGACATGTTTCGCGACTACCCGGCCGACGGCTTGACGCCGCAGCGGCTCATCTCGATTTTTCGAGAAGCCGACAGCGGCTCGCCGGGGGCGCAGATGGCGCTCTACGAGCAGATGGAGGAGAAGGACGCCCATCTCTACAGCGTCGCCAACACACGGAGGCTGGCGATCACCGGTTTGCCGTGGGAGATCGTATCGGCCGCCGAGATGCCCGGCTGGGGCCGCGGGCGGACGAAGGGCGCGGACCGCAGCGCGGCTGATGCGGCGGCGGCCTACTGTGATTCGGTCCTGCGCGAGGCGCAGGGATTCGAAGATGCCCTGGCTCATCTCGCGCTGGCGCTGGGGCGCAGCATCTCAGTTATTGAACTGGTCTGGGAGGCGCCGGCAAGTGGCCTGCGCCTGGCCGAGTTGATTCCCATCGACTTTGGCCGAATCGTCTTCAACCGCGAGGGCGAGCTGCGGATTCTGACGAAGGAATCCGATCACGAAGGCATCGCACCGCCGCCCTACAAATTCGCCATCCACACGCCGCATGCCGCGAGCGGCGTCGCCC
>CALLKH010000121.1 GCA_938008425.1 uncultured Planctomycetaceae bacterium
AGGTTGTCCCGGGGATGGTGAAAACGCTGCTGGGGCCGTTTGGGGGGCTTAGGGGCGTGCGTTGGGTCGGTTCTGTGTTCGGAGACGGCTGGGTTGGTCGGGCCCGGCGGATTTCCCAATTCTATCCCAGGTCTATTGGTATAATGCGGATTGACCTTTCTGCAGGCCATCCAATTTTCCCGTTAAGGGATGCAATCGGTTTTGTCGTATGGACTCATGCGGGTTGAAGAATGCCCCGCGCCCCGGCCGGGTGTGTCCGCCTTGGATGATACCGAATCCGGAGACTCGACGCGCGGGCCGTCCGGATGAGCCTGGATCAAAATGTCGAGCGCGAGAAGGATTCTATATGACGCGATTCGATTCGGGTCTTTTCCTCTCGGTTCCAGGTGCATCAGCAATGAAGATCGTTCGGTCGTCCACCGAACTGATCGTACACCGTGTCGTCCGCCGGCTCCCACTCTTCTTCTGGGTGGCGGCTGTCATGATGACGCCGCTCCGCTCAGCACAGGCGCAGTGTGATCCGGGATGGCTTCCGCCGACCGAGCTTCCCGGGGTCGATGGCAGCGTCTATGCCGTGGCGAATTGGGACCCGGACGGCCCGGGTCCCCTTCCGGCGCTCATTGTTGTCGGCGGGGACTTCGAAAACGCCGGCAATGTCGCCGCGCGCAATATCGCCGCCTGGAACCCTGTCCTCGGCGAGTGGTCCGCCCTTGGCGCGGGGACGAGCGGTCCTGTCAGAGCGCTGGCCGGTCTTGCCGATGGGAGTCTCGTCGCGGGAGGTGATTTTGTCTCGGCGGGGGGGCAGTCTGCAAGCAGAATTGCGCGATGGAACGGCACGGCGTGGTCCGCGCTCGGCTCAGGTCTGGAGGACGGCGACGAGTTTGTTCTGACGAGCGTCCACGCGCTGGCGGTGATGCCGGGCGGCGATCTGGTTGCGGCCGGCAACTTCAACATCGCCGGCGGCGTGACGGCCCATGGCATTGCGAGATGGAACGGCGCGGCGTGGTCCGCGCTGGCGGATGGTGTCGGTGGAAACTACCCCTATGTCTACACGCTCAAAGTTCTTTCGAACGGCGAGTTGGTGGCGGGCGGCGATTTCACGGTGGCCGGGAGTGTGGTCGCGGGTGGCATCGCGCGCTGGAATGGCACTGCGTGGTTGTCAATGGACGCCGACCTTTTCGGCTTCGTCTCCGCCTTGTCGCTGCTGCCCAGCGGCGAGTTGGTCGCGGCAGGCGGGGCAACGGTCGGAATGGGAGTAGGGGTCGGTCGAGTTGCCCGCTGGAATGGAGCGACCTGGACCAAACTCGGAGCAGATTTCGATAGCAGCGTCCGCGCCCTGGCGGTACTCGCCACCGGCGAACTGGTCGCCGGCGGATGGTTCAGCACTGCCGACGGCGACAGCGCGGCCCACATTGCGCGGTGGACCGGAACGAACTGGATTCAGCTCTCTTCAGGCGTAAACGGCCTTGTGCATGCGTTGGAAGTCCAGCCGGGGGGCAATTTGCTGGTGGGCGGCAGCTTCAGCGAAGCCGGTGGTGTGTTTGCAAAGAACGTTGCAAGATTCACCGGAAGCGCCTGGAGTCCCCTTCTAACAACCCTGAACGCTCCGGTGAATGTGCTCAAGGTCCTGCCCGATGGCGGACTGATCGCTGGAGGAACTTTCACGGCCGCACCGGGTGGCGTGATTGCCAATCGAATCGCCCGACTTGACGGTGACGTGTGGTCGCCCCTGGGCTCCGGCATGGGGCTCGGCTCAGGCACGACCTACGGCGCTGTCTATTCGATTGCGGTCGAGCCCGATGGCGCCATCGTTGCGGGCGGCTACTTCGTTGCCGCCGGAAGCGTCACCGCAAACAATGTGGCGCGATGGAACGGCTCGGCATGGTCGGCCATGGTCTCCGGTTCAGGCTGTTGTGGTACGGGGATGAACCACAATGTTTTCGCACTGGCGCTTCAGCCCAGCGTCCACGCGGTCGCGCAACCTCATGGCTATTATGTGGTGCTGGGGGGAAGCTTCTGGAGCATGGGTCGAATTGCGCGTTGGAGCGGGACGGACTGGTACGGTGTTCCGATCCCGACCGGGGTAAGTGACGCCGTTGTTGCATTGGAGCCGCATCCCATGGGCGGATTCATCGCCGGCGGCTACTTCACCAGCACCAACAGCGGTAGCGCAAATCGAATCGCCCGGTTCGACAACGAAGTGTGGTCCCCGCTGGGGTCGGGAATGAACGACGTGGTTTACACAGTGGCCGTAATGGCGAACGGTGACGTGATTGCCGGGGGTCTGTTCACGACCGCCGGTGGCGTGAGCGCAAGCCGAATCGCGCGTTGGAACGGCACGACCTGGTCCCCGTTGGGCACGGGCATGAACGGCCCCGTCATTGAGCTGGTTGTCCTGCCCGGCGGCGATGTCGTGGCGGGCGGAACGTTCACCACGGCGGGCGGCGTGAGTGCGAATAATATCGCGCGCTGGGACGGCACCGCATGGACGGCGCTGGGATCGGGGGTGGACAATTATGTGCACGCCCTCGCGGTGCTCCCCAATGGAGATCTGGCGGTGGGCGGCAACTTCACGATGGCCGGCAACCAGTTCTCACCTTACTTCGCGCGTTACCGATTCAGCGGCACGGCGCCCGTCTTTTCGGTTCAGCCGCTGGACGCAGATGCCTGCACCGGCGGCGCGGCGACCTTTGCCGTCGCCGCAGCCGGCGCCGCGCCCCTGAGCTACCAGTGGCGCGCGGATCTCGTGCCGATCGACGTGAACTTGAACCCATCCGCCGCGACCGCTACGTTGACGATCGACAATGTGCAGGCCCTCAATGCGGGCGGTATTGACTGCGTTGTGACCGGTGCCTGCGGAGAGGCAACAAGCGATTCAGCGTTGCTCGCGGTGTTCATCGGTGGCAGCGGCGACGGCGACTCGAGCGGCGCTGCAGACGGCGCAGATGTGGCAGGATTCGTCAATGCGTTCCTGCAAGCCGGTCCGCCATCGGCCGCGTATTGCGCCTTTGACATGGACCAGGACGGTGTTGTCGCGCTCGAGGACATGCCACTCTTTGTTGCCGCCCTGACATCGAGCTGAATCCGGCGGCTGCCGTTCCTGCTGGAGAGTTTTGTCGGTCTCATCGCGCCGCCATGACCGGGTGGTTTGGAGTTTCGCAGGGCAGGGGAGCTTTATCGATCCATCGCTCCTGTCCAGATCGCGGTGTCCCAATCGCGACAACCCAATCAGCGTCCGCTCCGCGATTGCAGGGTCGAAGCGGCCGCCCCGGGGCATGCTGACATCATCGATGCGTCCAGTACCGGGTGAGCAGCCGTCTGATCTTTATGGCAGATTTCGATCCCGTCTTTCTGGCAAATGCGCGAGAATTATTCAGTGAAGACGGATCGACCAGCCCTCGCGGCTGTCAGAATTCCGGCCGTTTTTCCGACAATTTTCAGGCCTACCCAGCTTTGCGCACCCACTTTGCACATCGGCTACCCAGCGTGGCGCTGCCCGGCACGCCTGCCGCCTGACACCCGTAAGAAAAGTTCGCTCGAACATCGCACGCCGGCCGCCTCGGCGCGATTGCCCGGGCCCGCTCGCGCTATTGCCGGGGCCGAATGAGTCCCGGCCGGCCCTCCGTGACATCGCCGTTACACAGTTTGCCCGCGAGCGGTCACCGGCGTGGCACGGCCGTTGCCTTTCACCACCGCCATGACACAGCGACCGGCTCCGTGAACATGGCCGGCCGCACAGCAAAGGAGATGAGTCCCATGAGTCTCGCAAAGAACAGTCGTCGATCGAACATCACACTGGCCCTGTCGTGCGCGATGGCGCTCGCGTCCCTGAACATCGGTTGCACCGAGGTTCCGCCGGAAGTGCAGCCGATCGGTCCGGTCGATTGCAACGATCTCGTTGCTCACGCACCCGCCCTCTCGCGCCTCGCCGACAATACGCCTGTTGTTCCCGGTGAATTCCTCCTGGCCGACGAGGGCTTCAAGATCCGCTGGTTCGCCGAGTATGTGCGGGGGTTTGGAATGAACTACCTGGGGTTCACCGGCGACTATGTGGCCCGCGTGACGATCGAGCAGGGCGGCGTCGAGGTCTTCTTCGAGGAGATCGACGCGACGCCGATGAATGTGGCCAGCGGCGCGTACGATGAAGTGCTGGTGCCGAGCGGCCTGCCCGCGGGGGATTACCTGATCCGCATCGCGCTGGATGTGAACGGCGAGGTGGATCAGTGCAACGAACTGATGTACGCATTGAACAACGTCAGCGAGCGGGCGATTCACATCGCCGCGGAGCCGATCGACGACGTGGCGACGCCCGCCTCGGGATGGCCGAACGACGGCGGAGGCTCGGGCCCGCGCAGCGGACAGAGCCGCTAAGGCAGGCGGGCGCCCCGGGCGATCAAGTTGACGCCCGTCGAATCCAGTGACCCATGAACCCGACGCCGCGTCGTTGACCTCGCTCAACGGCGCGGCGTTGACATTTGATCGGTTATGATGGGTGCGCTAGGGTCGATTGAGATCGAACTGTTGAATGAAAAGGTCGGGATGGGGGCGGCCAATTCGATTCATCTTTGTTGGGAAGTCAGCGTTGACAAGGCTCCTGCAATCAAGAGTTGCCTGCTCCACGATCGACGGAATTCGCACTTCTGAGACTGTGCATTGCTTGGTCCTTGTGCTTTGTCGTGTTTGAAATATGAGTCATGTGTTTGATGAGATGGAGTGAGCCCTGCCAAGTGCCTCCCCGAGGGTGTGAGAGACAAGGCGGAAAGGACAAACGACTTGATTGCGGCAATCCGCGTTGAGATTCGTTGGCCACCGTACCGTCTGAGACTATTATGGGCCTATCAACATATAGTAGCAAAGCAGGTGCTGAACTCAACATATATGGGCTACAGGCAACAAACTCCGCTTTTTTTGCTTGACGGCATAATGTCGGCTCACCGATATCTGTGTTAGATTACAATTTCATCGGTGATGGGACGCAGTAACCGAAGAGCAGGATACTATGGAAGGGATTGTTTTACTAGCTGAAGCGGCCAACACGCACGACAAACTCGTGTCTATGTTGCGTGGCGGAATCACAAGTATTTACTCGGAGAGTAAGCCTGTCAACTTCGCTGGGTCTATTGTTATGTTCTTGGTTACAAGAGCAGAGGATGCGGGCGTACGCAAGTTTCTGATTGAGTGCAAAAAGTCCGACGGCGAGGTGTGGATGGCACTCAAACAGGATGTAGAGATTAGTTCTGGCATTAAAAGGATTAATTCCGTAGTTCCATTCGTGGCTTCGTTCCCCGAGTATGATGACTTTACGCTGAGCCTTAGAGTCGATGATGAAGTGATTGCAAGTTTCGAATTTGAAGTGGCACTGCCTCCCCAAAAGAGCAAATAAGATGGATGTATCCAGCA
>CALLKH010000122.1 GCA_938008425.1 uncultured Planctomycetaceae bacterium
ACGCTGAAGGGCGTCCCGGCCGCCGGCGAGCTGATGGTATCGACCGTCAGATGATCGCCCTGCGCGACGACGGCGTATCGATCTCCGATGTTCGGATCCATTTCCTGGGCGATGAGTCCGAGCTGGCATGCGCTGAAGATGGCATTGGAGCCCGTCAGACCGCTGTTGTAACTCATGACGTTATAGGTCTGCGGACACGAGTCGAGGCATGCCTGTGACACGCCGCCGGCGTTGCCGCCCGGCTCCGTGGAGATCGCCGTGTTCCAGTTTCCGGAGAAGCACTCAAAGGTGTGATACAAGCTGAAGTAGTGACCGAGTTCGTGAAGCCAGCCGATTCCACCGTTCAGAATGCCGCCGACGCTCTGAATGAGAATGATGTCGTCGCCGCCGTGGGGGAATGAACAAACGCCGCCGCAGACATCGAGATCATTGACGACGTAGATATTGATTGCGTTCGAGCGCCAGGCGTAGGTGCTGGGGGCGGCCTCCGCGGCGGCTTCCATCGCCGCCTTGTCGGCACAGGCCGTGTTGAACCACTGGCTGATTCCGGAGACATCGACAATCTCCGTCAGATGAAGCTGCCAGTCGGCCCCCATGTTGGTCAACGCGGTGTTGGCCAGATCGATTGCGTCAATCACATGCTGATCGGTCTGATACGAACCCGACGAAGGGCGGTTGCCGCTTCCGTCGAGTACGAACTTGACGGACACGCGCGCGTACGTCTGAGCCTCAACGGTGTCGGCGGAAAGGCCGGTCGCAGCGAGAAACACCCCAACGATGCATCCGTAGCGTGCAAAGTTGATCCAAGTCCGATCGGTTCGCGTCTGTGTCATGATCGTGCCCTGCGCTTTGTCTGTTCAACTGCGTTCGGATCAGGCCGGGCGCTTCTCAGATTCGCGCCTCGATACACCTAACCGACCGCCTTACGTCACTTGGGAAACCCCAATACAGCGACGGCCCCGGCAGCGTGCTAACACTGTCGGGGCAGATCCTGTCTTCAGGTCGGCGTTTGGCGTGGTCTGCTAAACTTGGAATTCAGGCCGGAAACGACCTTGTGGGACGAGACAGGTGATTGCCGGAGGATGGTCGCTCGGCAGATTCGGCGCGTGACGTTGAAAGGGCTGATACTGATGTCAAATATCGGGTCGCGGGCTTTGACTGGACCGAGAAGTGTGGGCGAGCGAAAAAATCGGCGATAATCGCCGCAACCGGACGGGGCCGATAACGTTCGATGCCCGACTCGTGGCACCATTCGCGCAGATGATGGTCTTCCGCTCCCCCGCAGCCGGTTCAATACAGAAACACGACCTGCGAGGCCCCCGCCACGTCGTCGAGTGCGAACTCCAACGATCGCTCGCAGCCGCCCATGATCACCACAGGGCCGATCGCCATCAGCACGCCAATCACGATTGCTCTCAGGTTTCGAATTCGTTCGCGGTTCACCGGGCACCTCCTCGTTTCACGATTAGGCGCTTTGCGCCTGCCGAAAGAGGTACCCGGTGATCCTTCAAATCTGCCACGGCCGCCTGAAAAAATCTGATCCGCGGCGATTAAGGCCCAAGCGATCGTCATCCCCCGGCGGTCGAGCCTGCGTCTTCCTTGCCGCCGTGCTTACGGTAGCAGATCACGGAGTAAAGAATGGCCCAGACAACAATCACGATCGTGCCGCCGATCAGAACGACGAAACAGGCCCAATCCGATGCGAACGGGCACACAGCGATGGTAAATAGCCCGCAGCCCACAAACAGCCGACCGCCGACCCGATGGGTCTTTTCCCATACCACATCGTTCACGATGGTCCATGGCGTGCGGATGCCGACGTACAGGTTGCGGCGCATCTTGCCCATCCAGTTCCCGATCAAGACATAGAGAATCCCGATAACGATGGCGATCGAAGGGCCGAACCGGGTTTTCGCACCATACGCCTCGAGCATGAACAACACGTGAATCGCCAGCATCGTCATCGTGATGACGACGCACAGGCGGCCGTACACCACCTTGAAAGATTCGATGTTACTGCGGAACGGTCCGAGAAGCGGGAGCCCCATGATCAGACCCATCATCGGCAGCGTGACCATCGGCATCATCCAGGCGGCCAGGATCGGCGATCCGAAGTTGTCCGCCTCCCCATAGATGTTCCAGTGGATCGGGCATGGATCAGGGAGCCGGTCCTGGAACCAGAGGCTCACGCCGCAGCCCGCGAGGAACAGAATCAGAACGGTAACAACGTGAACGCGTGGAATCATGACTCCTCAACTCCTTCGGTTTGACCGTCGCCCGAATCGGCCGATGGCGCCGTACCGCTCCGATCGACGGAGAAGTACTCCATGAAGTAGCGAAACAAGTCCTCAACCACACTGGTGTTGAGGCTGTATTCGATGAACTGCCCGCGGCGCTGGTCGCGGATGAGATCCGCCGACTTCAGCACCCGCAGGTGAAAGGAAAGCGCATTCGGAGCGACGCCGAGACTGTCGGCGAGCTGGCCGGCGTTTCGCGGACCTTCGCGCAGCAGCGATAGAATTCGCCGCCGATTGCCGTCCGCCAGGGCCTTGAATGAGTCGTCAAAACCGAACATGGCTATCCTTACAATATTTCAACACTCATTGAATTATAACGGCCACCTTTTCTCCCCCTCACGCCGCCACTCCGCGCGGGCTAAGATACTGGGGTACCGTTACTTAGGGGAAAAATGTTCGGAGGACGGCTTTGGCGATCTAAGCAAATTGATTAGAATGGTGCCGGTTCGCGGCCGAATCCGTGCCTGGGCGGCAGCGAACGAGCCAGGCACGATCGCCAACCCACGGAGACAACATCCTTACCAAGGATTCGCACCGATGAGCGAGACGGAAAAAACCCACTCCGACATCACCCGTCTCGTCTCCAATCTGGCGGGAGGCGACCCGAAAGCCGCGGAGGAACTGCTTCCCGTCGTTTATCACGAATTGCGCAGCCTCGCCGGTCGATACCTTCGCGGCCAGCGAAGCGATCACACCCTTCAGCCGACCGCCCTGGTCCACGAAGCCTATCTCAAGATGATCAACCAGTCGCAGGCGCGCTGGCAGGATCGCGCCCACTTCTTCGCCGTTGCCGCAACCGCCATGCGACAGATCCTCGTCAGCCATGCCGTCGCCCGCGCCGCCCACAAACGCGGCGGTGGCCGCGCCCGGGTCGCGCTCGAAGGCGACCTGATCGGCGAGAAACAGCCGGAGTTTGATCCAATCGCCCTCGACGAGGCATTGAAACGCCTGGCTGCCCTGGATGAGCGAAAGGCCAAGGTGGTGGAACTGCGATTCTTCAGCGGCCTCACGGTGGACGAAGTGGCGGAGGTGCTTTCCGTCTCGAAGAGCACCGTCGAGGGTGACTGGAGAATGGCACGCGCCTGGTTGTCGCGCGAGCTGAGCGAGGCTGATGTCCAGGACTCCGGAGAAGCCTGAGATGAACGCCGAGCAGTTTCGTCGCATCGACGAAATCTTCAACGCCGCCCGTGAACTGGAGCCCGACGAGCGCGCCGCCTATCTCAGCGCGGCCTGCGGAGACGATTCGGCCGTCCGCGCCGAGGTCGAGGCGATGCTGTCGCACGACCAGAGTCCACAGGGCTTTCTGAAGACCCCCGCCATCAACGCGGGCATCCAACTCTCCTCGATGGACGGCGTGATGGGCAGCCTCGAGGCCGCGCCGGCGCCGGAGAAGATCGGCGACTACCGGATCGTTCGTTCGATCGGCGAGGGCGGATTCGGCATCGTCTATCTCGCCCTCCAGGAGAATCCCCGCCGCACCATTGCTCTCAAGGTGATCAAGTCCGAACTCGCCTCGCCGCAGATGCTCAAGCGGTTCGAGTACGAGGCCCAGGTGCTCGGCCGCCTGACTCACCCCGGTATCGCCCAGATTTATGAAGCCGGCACGGACAAGACCGACGGCCGGCGCGTCCGCGCCTTCTTCGCCATGGAGTACATCGAAGGCAAGCGGATGGACCAGTTCGCACACGAGAAGCAACTCGACATCCCCGGTCGATTGGATCTCGTGGCGCGGGTCTGCGACGCGGTTCAGTACGCGCATCAAAAAGGCGTCATCCACCGCGATCTCAAGCCGCAGAACATCCTGGTCGACGAGCATGCCCAGCCGAAGATTCTCGACTTCGGCGTTTCCCGTGCGACCGATTCCGACATTTACACCACGACGCTTCAGACCACTCACGGCCAGCTCATCGGCACGCTTCCGTACATGAGTCCCGAACAGGTTTCAGGCGATCCGGCCGAAGTCGACACGAGAAGCGATGTTTATGCACTGGGCGTCATCCTCTATCAGCTGCTGACCGGAAAATTGCCGCACGATCTATCGGCCCGCCCCCTTCCCGAAGCGGCGAGAATGATCCGCGACGAAATGCCGACGCGGCTCAGCTCGATCAGTCGCGCGCTGCGCGGCGACGTCGACACGATCGTTTCGAAAGCGCTGGAGAAGGATAAGCACCATCGCTATCAATCCGCCGCCGATCTCGCGGCCGACATCCGCCGCCACCTGGCCGGCGAGCCGATCGAGGCGAAGCGCGGCAGCGGCTGGTACGTATTGCAGAAGACGCTGAAGCGGTACAAACTCGTCGCCGGCTTCTCAGTCGCCATCGTGGTCCTGCTCATCGGTGCGAGTGCGGCGCTCGGTGTGCTCTATAGGGAGGCCCAGCGCGAATCCGAGATCGCGAAGCGCGAGGCCGAGCGAGCCGAGAAGGAATCGCAGGTGGCGAGGCGCGAGGCGCGCCGGGCCCAGCTCGTGAACAACTATCTGAATCGCATGCTTCAATCCGCCGACGCCCGCAGCGACCAGGGCCGCGACCGCACGATTCGCGAAGTTGTGGACAACGTCGTCGATTGGATGGGCGAGGCCCTCCGCGAAGAGCCGCTCATCGAGGCGTCTGTCCGCGCCACGGTGGGCCACACCTACACCAGCCTCGGCCAGTACGAAAAGGCCGAAAAGCAACTGAAGATTGCGTTGACTTTGCGTGAAGGGGCGCAGTCGGAGGGTGACACGCAGGCGGCAAAGGACCTGGCCGATTCGCTCCAGGGCTACGGCGCGCTGCTCGCCAATCTGTCCCGCTATGCCGAAGCGGCGGAGCACATGACCCGGGCGCTCGATATACATCGCAAAGTGCTGCCGGCGAATGATGAGCACATCGCCTGGGGCCTGTCGAATCTCGGCATGGTGAAGATGCACCTCGGCCAGTTCGAAGGCGTGGAAGAGATGATGACCGAGGCCGTCGAGATCGCCCGCCATGCTCCGAAATCAAACACCCCGGACGCGAACGAGGACTCGCAACTCGTCAGCAGCCTCAATTCGCTGGTGTACTTCCTGAACTCTCAACAGGAGCACGCCCGAGCCGAGAAGTTCGCACGCGAGGCACTCGATCTCTGCATCACGCGCCTTGGAGAGAACCATCCGCTGATTCCTCCGCTCTACAACAATCTGGCGGCGATCGTCTCAGCGCTGGGGCGCGAAGACGAAGCACTGACGCTCTACGAAAGCTCGCTTGCGGCGGTCCGCAGAATCCTCGGCGAAGAGCACCCCGACGTCGCAAACGCCCTGTGCAGCGTCGGCCAGGCGCACATCAACGCCGGACGCGGCAAGGAAGCCGAGCCCCTCTATCAAAGAGCGCTTGAAATTCGCCGAAAGGCGCTGCCCGAAGGCCATCCCAGCTTCGCCGTCGTTCTCACCGGACTCGGCCGCGCCAAGGTCATGAACGGCCGAGCGTCCGAAGGCGAGCCGATCCTTCGAGAAGCACTGATGATTCGCGAAAAGACGGCGCGGCCGAACGACTACACGATCGGTTTGACTGCCTATGCCCTCGGCCTGTGTCTGTTTGATCTCGACAAGAAGGATGAGGCCGAAGCATTGTTCCTGCGAGCCTACGACATTCTGCTGGCCTCGCGCGGCCCTGCGTTCACGACCACGATCTCGACAGCCGAGAAGCTGGCCAAACTGTACGCCGACAGGAATGACCGCGAAGCCGAGGAACTCTGGACCGCCCGGGCCAGGGCCGAAAACGCGCCCCCGCCGGCCTCATGACCCCTCGATCCGCAGGATTCAGAGCGTGACCGGCCGCGTCATCACCGTATCAACTCCGTCTCCGGGCCGCACTTTGACGTCGAAGTCCCGTCGACTACACTGCTGCGTTCAAACGTTGCTGGATACAACTCGTTTTACATCAAGAGGGATTGCACAGTGGAAAAGACGCTCATCATTCTGAAACCCGACGCGCTTCAGCGCGGAATGGCCGGCCGCATCATCACCCGATTCGAGGAGAAGGGTTTTCAGATTCTCGGCATGAAGGCGATGATGATCACCAAGGAGCTGGCCGAGAAGCATTACGGCGTGCACAAGGCCAAGCCCTTCTACCCGCGCCTGCTTCAGTACATCACCAGCAGCCCGGTCGTGGTCATGGTGCTTCAGGCGAACAATGCGATCGCCGTCGCCCGCAAGCTCATGGGCGCCACCTTCGGCTCGAACGCTGAGCCGGGAACGATCCGCGGCGACTTCGGCCTCTCCAACAGCTTCAACCTTATCCACGGTTCGGATTCGCCCGAGGCGGCCGAATTCGAGATGGGACTCTACTTCGCGAAGGGCGAACTGCTGGACTACAAGCGCGCCGTCGAACCGTGGGTCTACGACTTCAGCGGCGACAAGCCGGAATAGAAAAACCCTGCATCAGTCTAATCGGATTGGGCCCCATCGAGTGACAAGGCGGCGCCGCGCCGTCGCGCTCAGGGAGCGTCGCGTACATCGCGCCCCTCTTCGCAGAACGCCTTGAAGTTCTGCAGGAATTTGAGATTCTGCTTGCGGAACATGCCCGGCATCAGCAGGCCCATCATTTTCAGCATGAAGCTCTTGAATTGATAGTCGCAGGTGCTGACCCATTTCGTCCGGTTGGGGCCCATCTCGATGAATCGGTTTTGAAGCGTGTTTCGACCGCCCGCCCACTCGTAGGTGCCGTTGAATTCGTCAGGCAGCCGACGCTCGGTAATCGTCTCGATCAACTCGAATCGATGCCGGCCGTTGACGAACACGAGCTTGGATTTCGCCCCCGGCTGCCCGGGTTCACCGCTGAGATGCTCGAAGCTCTGGAGTCCGGTCTGCCACTTGACGAGATTCTCAGGCGAATCGAAAAGTTCAATCACGCGGTCGCGCGGCAGCGCGATTTCGATTTCGACGGTGTAGGGCTTCATGATCACGCCAATCGATCGAACGGGAGAAACGTTGAATCCGACCGGCATCTCTTCGGACATGCTTCTTGACGGGACTTTGCAAACAGCCGAATTCTCCACCCCGATTCTACGGCCACGAGGGCTCTCATGCCAAACGGAGGCCCCCTGCGCCGCTGAACGGACCCCGCCGATCGCACGGCCACCCGTTAGTGGACGAGGCGAATGCGTCCCGCCAGTCCCCCCGATGAAGGGGCGCTCTCGCTGACGATGACGCTCGCGCCCGTATAGGCGGTGGGTTGGATCACCAATCGCTTGTTGTTCATCGAACCGGTCAGTTGGATTTCCATGATTCGGCCGAATCGCACGCCGACGTTTCGGTAAACGGTGTTGCTCCCCGTCCCGCTGACGGTGTCGTGCACGAAATAGCCGACGACATCGCCGACGCGCTCGGCGACAGCGTCACCCAGGCTCGCCCTGAGTCCTGGTTCTCCCGGCGTTGTATAAGTCACGGGATCGCCGGCATCGTCGTAATAGACCGGCGCGTTCGTGCCCATGACGGACTCGACCTCCGCCGGCGTGAGGCCTGTCAAAATCTGCCGCTCCAGGTCCTTGTTTGTCTTGACGTCAAAGTCGAGCAGTCCGAAGTTGCCCGCACCGGAATTGTTCGACGACTGACCGTTGCCGTTGTTCGCCTTCCACGGGTAAATATTCACCTCGCCGACGCCGTCTCCCAGGTTCGAAACGCTGTCGTCGGAATACGAGAACTGATCGGTGCCACTGGCGATCATTTGATCGTGGAGTTGAAGTTCCACGGTAAACGGAATCATGTTTGGATTGCTTTCTTCCAGAATCCGGACGCCCGCGAACCGATCGTCGATGGCTGCGACGCCGGTGGCGGAAACACTGCCCTCGTCAATCCCAAGAAGCTTCGCGAATGTAAACACGACGGATCCGTTGAGGCTGTCCGGCGCTCTTCGAACTGTCACTTGTACGGCGTTATAGCGCGGTGTGCCGCTTTCATCGATCGGCGCATTGCGGTTGTGAAAGTCATGCGCACCCAGAATGACATCGTCATACTCGATGAGCGTGCCGCTCGCGGCGAAGGACTCATTCAACTCCGAGAACTGATCGGCTCGTCCCCGGACCAGCGTATTCATGCCCGGATAATTCTGAACCAGGCCGGCATTCGAAAAGTATGCCGAGGCGCCCGCCAGCGCCGCGGAATCGGCGGCATTTTGCAGATCGGCACGCACCGCACACAGCTGGCCCACATCAATCGCAAGCGCCATGAATCCGGCGAGTACGGTGGAACAAATCGCCGTCTGAACGAGCGTGACACCGCGACGACGATGGCTGCCACTTCCATTGGCCTGTCTTCGCACGAGAACACCTCCCAGGGTGCGCTCGACGCACAAGTCTGGCACTCAATCGAAAGCGCCCGGCGCCGAGTCAACTCGATCCAGTTCCGAAGGCGCGGGAATCAAAACAAACTTCAAGCCCCGGGCTCGCGCACAGGTGACACCGTTGGTCACGCCTTCACTCTATGAAGTGTACGATCTAAATTGACTTAACCAAGAAATGAACTCGGATCTGGCACCTTATCGGATTCCGCAGCCTGCGCTGCGTCGGTCGGCCGCGGAGGACCCGGCGACCGGACAGCCGAACGATGAATTCCGACGAATCAGCTTTGCGCTCGACGGCCTGAAACTCCATCTTCAAATATCTACTTCTTACGATACCTATACGTCGCAATGTCCGGTATGGCCGAATAGTTCAGAGTGCCCTCGGGGCGATACCGAAAGATTCTTGAATGCCGCACCGACATGCATCCATCATTTGAAGGGGTTTGTGCTACGGGTTCTCAAGACTCAGGGCCCCCGATTCCAGGGCTGCCAGCCCATTTGCATCGGCGACGCACCCATCGCACGACTTGCCGCGCGTCACATCTTGACCTTGAACCCTTCCTTCTTGATCACGTCCATCGTCTCGCGAAATTCCTCCAGCGCGGCCGTCAGGCGCTTCGCCGACAGGATAAGCTCCTCGTAGAGTCGATTGTCATTGAGCAGGAGCCCGACGGTTCCCTTGGTGTCGTTAATCGCCGATGTCGCCTTGTTCACCTCGTTCAATACCGCCGAGAGCTTGTCCACGCTGCCGCGCAGCTCACGCACCAGTTCCGTCGCATCGGCCACGAAGGTCGTACCCTTGTCGCCCATGGCGTCAAGCTTGCCCATCATCTCGACGCCGCGCTCCGACATGACGCGGGCGTTGGCGAGCGTCGTCTTGAGATTGTTCACATTCTCCGGATCGGCCAGCAGCACGTTGGTATTCTTCAGGACCAGATCAAACCGTTGAACGAGTGTCGAGATGTTGGCAACAGCCTTTTCCGCGTCGACCGTGTCCATGTCGCGCTGCTGGAGAATCGAATCCAGGTTCGCGGCGACCGGCCGCAGCGCCTCGGACAACGATTTAATCCCCTCGAATGAACCGATGAGCGTGTCCTGCATTTCGGGCGGCAGCATCTGATCGAGCACCGCGATCATCGTGCCTTCGATGACCGCGGTTCCGTCGGTCGGAAGGAGCGGCGCGTCGCCGAGACCCTTCACGTCGATCATGATTGCCGGTTTGCCGAAGCCCATGATGCTGGTGCCGACGTTGACCCGGGCGCCCTGCGGGATCGGGTACATTGAATCCACCGCCACGACCACACGAATACCCGACTCGACGTCCTTCGGGTCCCAGAAGTCGACGTCGGTCGTCTGCCCCACGCGCTTGCCGTTGAGGGTGACGCTCTGGCCGATCTGCACACCGACAACGCCATGGGTGAACTTCACGTTGAGGTCATAGGTCTGCGTGAACATCGACTGGCTTCCGCCGAACATGATCACGAGCAGCCCGAGGAGCACGAGGCACACCAGGGCGAACACGCCCACGATGAGTTTGTAGCCAGATCCAGTCATGTGTCACCTGCCACTCATTCCAGATCCGAGACAGCCGAAGGTACCGACGCGCGGATCTGTGTTTGTTCGTTTCTTCCAGCCTCATGGGGTCGAGGCGTCATCAAGCGCCCGCAGTTCGTCGGCCGACGCGTGGCCGTCGACAAATCGCCGTACTGCGGGATTGTCGGTCTCCTTGAAGTACTGCGGCGTCCCTTCTGCGATGATCTTACCTTCATTCAGCATGACGATTCGATCCCCCACCTTGTATGCGCTGACCATGTCGTGGGTGACGACGATGCTCGTCACGTTGAGCTTCTTGTTCATCCGCAGAATGAGCTCGTTGATGACGTCGGCGCGAACCGGGTCCAGTCCGGTCGTGGGTTCGTCATACAGAACCACCTCGGGGTCGAGCGCAATCGCACGGGCCAGCGCGACCCGTTTCTTCTGGCCGCCGGAGATTTCGCCGGTTCTGCGATGCTGCAGGCCGTCGAGGCCGACATGCCGCAGTTTCTCGGCAACGATTCGATTGATCTCTTTATCGCTCTTATGCAGGTGCTGGGTGATCGGAAAGGCGATGTTCTCGCCGACCGTCATTGAATCAAAGAGCGCGCTGAGCTGAAACAGAAACCCCATTCGCTTTCGATATGAAACGAGGTCGTCTTCCCTGAGATTGTCGATCCGCTCGCCGCGAAAATAAATCTCGCCCTCGTCGGGGCGCATCAGGCAGACGATGTGTTTCAGAAGCACGCTTTTGCCCGTGCCGGATTCTCCGATCACCACCGTCGTCTTGCCCTCTTCGATGGCGAGATCGAGCCGATCCAGCACCACGAGCGAACCGAATCGCTTCGAGACGCCGCGAAGTTCAATGATCGGAGTGTTCGAATCGCCGATGGTCAACCGGATCACCTGCTAGAGTAAGGATCGGAATCCCCAGAGGAATATGCTGATCGCCTGGAGAATGACGGCCAGCATGTAATCGAGGATGAGAATGGAGATGAACGACGCGACGAATGCCGCCGTGCAGGCGCGGCCGACGCCCTCGGCGCCCGGTTTGCAATGAAATCCCTTGAAGCAGCTGATGAGCCCGAGCGCCCCGCCGAAGAAAATACTCTTCAGGACGCCGCTGAACAGATCATAATTCTCGACGGCGTCGTGGGTGTAATCCCAGTACGGACCGGGATCAATCCCGCCCTGGATGATGCAGACGAACCAGCCGCCGATGACGCCAGTGAAATCGGCATAGAGCGTCAACATGGGCGTAAGCACGAGGCAGGCGAAGACACGCGGAGAGATCAGATAGCGCACCGGATCGACGCCCATGCTTCTCAATGCGTCGATTTGTTCGGTTACTTTCATGGTGCCTAGCTCGGCCGTCAGGGCTCCGCCGATTCGTCCGGCGAGCATCATGCCGGCAAGTACCGGCCCGAGTTCGCGAACAACGGAAAGATTGACGATACCGCCGAGCCGTTCTTCCAAACCCACCGAGCGAAACTGCTCCAGCGACTGCACGGCGATCACCATGCCGACAAACGCACCGGTCACCAGGATGACGGGGAGCGATCGATAGCCGACTTCATAAAGTTGTGGAATGAGGAGTCGCCATGCCCGGGCTGAGAATAAATCGCGAATGATCCAGCCCAGCGCCTGCCCCGCGAAGAGCCAGAACTCACCAAACCCCTCAGTCACCCCGCGCGCCCATCGGGCGAGCGAAGGGCGAACGACGTTCGGCGATACGGCCACGGAGCATCTCCAGCACTGTCACGAGGTTACACAACGGAACATTGGTTCTAACCACCGCTTAA
>CALLKH010000123.1 GCA_938008425.1 uncultured Planctomycetaceae bacterium
AGATTCTCAGCCCGATTCACCTTGATACGAACGTGCTGGAGTTCTACCTCGAAACGAACGGAACGCCCGGGCTCCAGACCGGCGGCGACCTGCTCATCACCTCGTTCGCCGGTGCACTCTCGCCCGACGGACACTTTGTCCAGGTCAGCTATGCAGCCAACCCGCCGGCATCCGACCAGTTCATCTATGCGGTCGTTGATGCATCGGGCGCCAACACCGAAAAGGATGAAAGCAACAACGTCTCGCGCGCCCGGAATCTGACACCCACCGATCTCGTCGCGATCTCGCTCGCGTACGACTCGAACACCGAGGACGCGACGCTCAGTTACACGGTCAACGCGCCGATCGACGTGCCCGCGTATGACATTCAGTTCTATCTCGATCGCGACAACTCCGGCGTGCTCGACATCGGCGACGCCCCGCCGGTCGCCACGCTCCCCGGCCAGGTCTCGCCCGGTTCCTACGCATTGACGCAGAGCTTCTCGGCCGACGTCCCCGCGACGAACCAGTTCCTCTTCGCGGCCATCGACCTCAACGCCGGCCCGGTCGGCGCCGTGTCCGAAACGGATGACTTCAACAACAATCTCGTTTCGACCACCAACTCGCTTGAGACTGACGTCGTCGCGGCACAACTGGCCGTTCATGTCGACACAGTCAACGACACGACGACCGCAAGCGTCGCCTACACGATCTACGGCCCGCTGCCCGTCGCGCCGTTCAGCGCCAAGGTCGGCGTGGACCGCGACGGCGATGGCGTCATCGACGCCGCCGGCGACGTTCTCGCGGACATCCTTGTTTCCAATCCCTCGGATCTCACGCCCGGCGTGCACACCATCAGCATTCCGGACTTCCGCGGGGCGCTCAACAGCCTCCCGGTCGGCATGAGACTCGCCAACGGTGATTACCTCACCGTCACGCTCGACCTCAACGTCGACGGCACCGATGCCGCCGCCGTCTCCGAATCGGATGAAACCGGCAACAACTGGGCTCGATGGGCGGCGAGCGTCGATCTGGTCGCCAACTCGCTCAACATCATCGTCGACCCCAGTTCGAACCAGACGAAGGCCCGCGTCGCCTTCGCCGTCAACAGCCCAGGCCGCGTCGAACCGTTCAACATCCTGATCGGCATCGATCGCGACAATGACGGCACGATCGACTCGGCCGGCGACGTCCTCACCACCATCGCCGCGCTGCCCGGAGACATGCGACCCGGGCCGCAGTCGATCACGTCCGATGACTTCCGCGCGGCGCTCAATGCGGCCGTTCCCGCGTTGCAGCAGAACGACCGGCTCATCGCCATGATCGACATGACGTTCGACCGGCTCCCCGCCAACAACGTCGTCGAAGTCGCCGAGACGGACAACAACTCGGCCTCCGAACGGCAGCGCGTGGATCTCGTCATGGATTCGATCGCGGTTGTGGTCGACACCAACGCCGGCACCACCAGCGCCAACGTCGCCTACACCGTGAACAGCATCGGCTCCGTGAATGCGTTCAGCCTCAAGATCGGCGTCGATCGAAACATGGACAACAAGATCGACGATCCCGACGGCCTGCTCGCCGACATCGCCCTCTCAGGCTCCGACGTCACCCCGGGCGCCCACAGCATGACGGTCACCGGCCTGCGCGCCGCGCTCAACGGCCTGGCGACGCCGCTCAAAAACGGCGACGTCATCATGGCCACGCTCGACCTCTTGCTCGACGGCAACGACGCCGGCGCAGTCTCCGAGGAAACCGAGAAATCCAACAACCGCACCGGCCAGACCCAGACGGTCGACCTCGTCGCGAATCTCATCGCTGTGTCGTCCGACGACGCCGCGAACGAGACCCTCGCAACGCTCGCCTACACCATCAACAGCCCGGCCGATGCCGCCGCGTTTGACGTTCGCATCGGCGTGGACCGCGATGGCGACGACGTCATCGACGGCGATCCGAGCGACCTGCTCACGATTCTCTCGCCGGCCGATCGTTCGCCCGGTTCGCACACCATCACCAGCGGAAACCTGCGGGCGGCGCTTAGGAACCTCGCGACGCGGCTTGCAAACGGCGATCGCATCGTTGCGACGATGGGCCTCCTTCCGGACGGAACGCCGGTCAACAACGTCGGCGAATCCGAGGAACTCACCAACAACCGCGTCAGCCAGACGCAGCATGTCGATCTCATCGCCTCCGCGGTCGAGATCTACCAGCAGCCCGGATCCGGCGACAAGGTCGCCCGGGTCAACTACACCGTCAGCAGCATCGGCGCCGTGACGCCGTTCGTCGTCCGCATCGGCATCGATTCCGACGGCGATAAGATCCTAGATGCCGGTTCGCTCTTCGCGACGCTCGATCTGTCGGTTCTCGCCGATGAAAAGTCGCGGCCCGGCGATCGCCAGGTCGTGACCGGCGACATCACCGGCGTCCTGAATGCCCTGATGCTCCAGAACGGTGATCGAATCATCGCCACGCTCGACATCGCCGATGACGGCGCCGGCACACCGGAGAATCTCGTCGGCGAGTCGGAGGAAACGGCTAATAACGTGACGCGTTCGCCGCAGTCGGTCGATCTGGTCGCCATCTCACTTGCGTTCGACTCAAACATCAACGAAGCCACGCTCGCCTACGCCGTCAATAGCGTCGGCGGCGTTCCGCCCTATGAAATCCGTTTCTACCTCGACTCGGACAACAGCACGACGCTGAACGCCGGCGACCTGCTCGTTCACACCGCGCCCGGCGTAACCAATCCGGGTGAATACACCGCCACGGCGGACTTCAACGCCAGCATCCCCGGCACCTTCCAGTACATCTTCGCGGTGCTGGATGAAGTCGATGCCGTCGATGAAGTCAATGAAAACAACAACCAGGCCGGCACGAATAACACCGAGATCACCGATCTCGTGGTGAACTCGCTTACCGTCGTCTCGGACAATGATGCCAACGAAACGACCGCTTCGGTCGCCTACACCATCAACGCGCCGGATGTGGTCCCCTCGTTCGACATCCGCCTCGGCATCGATCGCAACGGCGATGACATCATCGATGACCCGGCCGACGTGCTCGCCATGGCGGCGGCGCCCGATCTCACCCCCGGCTCGCATACCGCCTTCTTCGGCAACCTGCGGCCGGCGCTCGAGGCGCTGGCGCTCAGGCTCAACCACGGCGATCGCATCATCGCCACCATCGATCTCAATCCCGACGGCACCCCGGTCAACGCGGTCGAGGAACTCGGCGGCGATGAGACCGGCAACAACGTCGCGGGCTACTCCGCCATCGTCGACATCGTCGCGACGGCCGTCGAGATCTTCCATCGGCCGGCCACCAACGACACCGTCGCCCGCGTGAATTACATCGTGAACAGCCCGGGCACCGTGGCGCCGTTTGTCATCCGCGTCGGAATCGATTCGGACGGCGACAAGATCCTCGATCCGGGTACGCTGCTCGCAACGATCGATCTCGCCACGCTCGGCGTCGGCAAGCTGCGACCCACCGACGACAAGCAGGTCGTCACCACCGGAGACCTTCTGCCGGTGCTCAACGCACTGCCCGTCGCTCTCCAGAACGGTGATCGCATCATTGCGATCCTCGACCTCGCCGACGACGGACTCGGAACGCCTGAAAACAACGTCATCGAGGAAAATGAAGAGCTCAACAACTTCGCCCGACAGCCGGTCACGGTCGATCTCGTCGCCCAGGCGATCTACGTCACCGCCGACAATGTCGCCGGCACGACGTCCGCCACGGTCGTTTACACTGTCAACAGCATCGGCAAGGCGCCGGAGTTCACGCTGCGAATCGGCATCGATCGGAACGGCGACAACCTCATCGACGATCTCACCCCGGCCGATGTGCTCTTCAGCCAGTTGCTGACCGACGTGGCCGATCTCACGGTCGGCGAGCACGTCTTCCAGGTCGCCGATATTCGACCGGCCCTCAACGCCCTCGACCCGCGCCTCCAGGACGGCGATCGCGTCATCGCGACGCTCGACCTGCTCCCGGCGCCCGTGGGCGGCGACGAAGGCGCCGTCAGTGAAACCGTCGAAGAGGGCAACAACGCGACTTCGACCGCCGGCACGCAGGATCAGATCATCGATCTCGTCGCCAACAGCGTGTCGGTCACGTCCACAGACATGCAGGTCGTCGGCCAGTACACCGTCACCGCGCCGGGCAACGTGCCGGACTTCCGCGTGTACATCGGCCGCGACAACGACAACGACGACATCATCGACGATCTGCTGCTGGATCTGCCCGGCGAAGTCACGCCGGGGCAGCACTCGGTGAACGCCAGCGTCGCCGCCGAGCTGCGGGCCGCGGGCGTCACCTCGGGTGAGCCGGTCAAGATTCTGCTCGTGGTCGATCCGACGAACACCGTGATCGAGCGGTATGAGACGAACAACGTCGCCTCTTCGACGGCTCCCTACAGCGTCGATCTCCACTGCCGAAGCATCACCCACTCGTGTGCGGTGCTCGACGAGGCGTTTGACGTCACCGTGAAGTTCGACATTTCCACCAACCAGCCGACGGAAGACTTCCGCGTCTGCCTCTACGCGTCTCGAACCGACGCGCAGTCGATCAACGCCGCCGATGTGCTGCTTGGCTGCGTCGATGTCACGCTGCCGGCAGACAAGGCCGTCGGTGTGCATACGGTCGTCTTCAACGGCGTCATTGTCTCCGCCGCCGACTTCGCGACGAACAACTTCTTCGTGAAGGCCAGGCTGGATTCCGACAACGTCATCGAGGAAACCGCCGAGGCAAACAACGTCCTCGTGCGTACGAACGGCCCGCAGGGCCCGGACGAGGATGCCGACGGCGACGGCACGCCGGATTGCTTCGACGACTGCCCGAACGATCCGGCCAAGACCTCGCCGGGTGTCTGCGGCTGCGGCACGGCCGACACCGATTCGGATGCCGACGGCGTGGCCGACTGTCTCGACCAGTGCCCGCAGGATGCGGAGAAGATTCATGCGGGCGCCTGCGGCTGCGGCGAGTCCGAGGTGGACACCGATGCCGACGGCGTACCCGATTGCGTGGATCAGTGCCCGAACGATCCGGCGAAACTGGAACCGGGCATCTGCGGCTGCGGCGTGGCTGAGAATCTTGCCGACGCGGACAATGACAACACGCCGGCATGCCTCGATCCGGATGACAACGATCCGGCCAATCCCGATCCGAACGCCGCGCCGCCGGCCGGTCAGCCGAATAACAATCAGAACGGCAACACCGGCCCGCGCATCTCGGTGGTCCAGCTGATTCCGGGCCTGCCGGTCTGCGGCATCGAGCTCTGCGGCACGAACCTGTTCGCTCCGCTGATCGGATTCCTGATCGGCATGAGCGGACTCCGGCGCGTCGTGCGACGACGGCAGCGGCGGAAGTAAGGCGGCGGGCGAATGCGGCGGTGGCGGCGCGATCCGACGCCGGCACCTTCGCTGCGAACCGCGTCATGGCTCGCTGCGTCGTGACAACCCGCGTCAGACGACTCGCTCCGCATCGGGCCGAGTCCCGATGACGCAAAGTCGAGTTTGAATAAATGACAACGCCCCGGCATCGAACCTCGATGCCGGGGCGTTTCTGTTCTAGTATTTCCGAATTTCAAGACGCATGGCGAGCTTCAGAAACGAATCTGACGCGCAATCAAAGCGCGACTTACGACAGCAGCAATCAGAGCCGGGCTGTCTCAGCCCGGTGAAGATCTCTCGACGCCGCCTGGTTCACTGTGCGACGTCGCTTAGCCGCCGCCCGGCAGGGCGACGGTGACCGCGAGAACGGCGCTCCTCGCGCACAACCGTTGAACGAGAATCAGTCAATTGCACATCAGAAAACTCGCGGATTCGATACGTTCATCCCATCGAGCGCCAAATCACCGCCACCCTGCTCCTGCCGGAGCTGGACTAAACGAATGTGGCCGAAACATGAGTAAAAGTTGAATTGCCCGGCCTGAACGGCCTGAGCTGAACCTGAAGTGCAAAGACACCGAGATGTTGCACACGTCGGCCTACCGCGTCTGAAGCGCCGGGTTCGCGTGCATCTTCTCAAGAATCGCGAAGTGCCTTCGATAATTATCGAGAATCGCGCCGATGAGCATGTCCGCATCCGGCACGCCCGTGGCGCCCGACGCCGACTCGTAAGTCGAGATCAGTTCGCGAAGATTCGCCATGATTGCGGGCATGAGGCTCGAGAGTTTCACGTAATGCACACCGCCCGAGTCCGTCGCAAACCGCCGCGGCGCGGGCGAACCGCGCAGCTTCAGAATCATCTGCACCAGGTCGCGCACATGGGCCTTCACGTCCTCGCCGATGCCCGCAATCCGGGCGCGATCCTCGGCCGACGACAGGCTGACATACGGATCGGCCTCCGCCAGACGCGGCACGAGGCTCTCATACTCCGCCAACAGCAGTCGATTCAGAATTTCAACGGCTCGTTCATTCGCCATGCGTTGCTTTCACGAACATCAGTCGGCCACGACACGGCCGCCGCCGGCGGAGACTTGATCCGCCTCACTCGTCGACTTCGCCACCTGCGGACTCGAAGCGGCGGAATTCTCAACCACCGCGTAGAGATCCTTCGACTGCTCGTCGGAGAAACTCTTGAGCCAGCCCGCGCCCAGCGTGCCGGTGTAGAGCACCAGCGCCGCGCAGACCGTGACGAGCGCCTGGCCGACGAGCGGAACCTGGATCGCCGGCTGGCCGTCATCGACGAAGATCATCGCCCGCGCGACGCGGGCGTAGTAGTAAAGACTGATCAGCGTATTAAAGAGCGCCACGACGACGAGGCTCACCCACTGCGCATCCCAGAGCGACCACAGCAGATACAGCTTCGCCATGAACCCGCCC
Organism: uncultured Planctomycetaceae bacterium; assembly: GCA_938008425.1. Lineage (GTDB taxonomy): Bacteria > Planctomycetota > Phycisphaerae > UBA1845 > UTPLA1 > JADJRI01. The sequence continues at coordinate 6,810 of CALLKH010000123.1, forward strand.
ATCGGCGGCAGACCCACGAGGCTGAACAGGAACACGACCATCATCACGGCCAGCACCGGGCTGCGACGCATGAGGCCATTCATGGCATTCAGCTCTTCGCTGCCCGTCGCCCAATACACCATCGCGACGACCGCGAAGGCCCCGAGATTCATGATCAGGTAGATCGTGATGTAGCCCACCACCGCGCTGAACGCCGGATGTGCCACGCCGGCCGTCGGCTCGCCGCGGTTCATCCAGATGATCGCCACCGCCATGAGCATGTAGCCCGCATGCGCGATCGAGCTGAAGGCGAGCAGCCGCTTCATGTTCGTCTGGCGAAACGCCGACAGATTGCCCACGGTGCAAGTGAGCGCCGCCATGACCGCAATGGCCATCGCCACATAGTCGAGGATTTCGGGCGTCGCGATCTTGAAGGTCAGCACCGAGATGATCCGCAGCATGAGCCCCAGCCCCGCCGCCTTGCTCGCGACGCTCAGCCAGGTCGTCACTTCGATCGACGCGCCCTCGAAGACATCCGGGCACCAGAAGTGGAACGGCACCGCCGACACCTTGAAGGCGATGCCCACCATGAACGCGAAAATCGCCACACCCATGATGAGCGGCGGCGAACCGGCCGCCTTGATCTGCCGACCGATCTCCGCGACGTCGAGCGTGTGGTAATGGCCGTAGAGCAGCGACGCGCCGTAGATCATGATGGCGCTGGTGACCGCGCCGAAGAGTACATACTTGAGCCCCGCCTCGGCCGCCTTGCGGTGCTGCTTTCGAAACGCGGTGATGCCGTACGACGGCAGCGACGCCATTTCAACGGCGAGCACGATCATCAGCAGGTTCGTCGTGCTGACCATCATCGCCATGCCGAAGGCGCTGCCGATGAAGAGCACGAAGAACTCAACCGAGTCGTTCTTGCGAAGCAACTTCTCAGGCAATCCCGAATTCTGACCCAGCCACCAGAGGCCGATGATCAGCAGCATGAAGACCGTCAGCAGCACCATGAAAAACGCGCTGAACTGATCCGCCACGAACATCGGCGCCGAAGTCGGAGTGAAGCCCGACCAGCTCCCCTCGGACGACATCATCGCCCGAAGCGCCAGCCACCCCGTGACGGCCGTTCCCAGTGCCGCGAGCGAGCCGGTCACGCGCCAGTTCCGACCGACGCAAAGCGCCCCGATCAGGATCGCGACGAGCGTGCCGACGAAGCCCCACATGGGCCCGATCGCCGCGAGATCGCGGGCGGGCGGCATCCACATGTCGGCCAGCATTCCGTAGGTGAACGACATCCGCCTCAGCCTCCGATCGCCACTTTGGCGGCATCAACCACGGGACTGCTGATGAGGCGAACCACCTCGTCAATCGTCCCGTTCATGAGATCAAACGTGTACTTCGGCAGGATGCCGAGGAAAATCGCCAGCACCGCCATCGGGAAGAGAATGGCCGTCTCCCGCGCCGTGGCATCGGGATAGTGGGCATACTCTTCGCGAAGCTTGCCGAGATAGACCCGCTGAATCATCCAGAGGATGTAGGCGGCCGTCAGAACGACGCCGAACGCGGCGATGACCGCCATCGGCTTGGCCCACGGATACGGCGCGTTGAACGTGCCGAGCAGGACCCAGATTTCACCTATGAACCCGCAAAGCGCCGGAAGACCCAGCGAGGCGAAGAAGCCGAGTGTCGCCATCGAGCCGTACTTCGGCATCGCCAGCCACAAGCCGCCGAAGCGGTTCAAGTCGCGATGGTGGGCACGATCGTAAATCACGCCCACCAAAAAGAAGCACATCGGGCTGCTGATGCCATGGGCCAGCATCTGGAACATCGCGCCCTGGAATCCGATGTCCGTCATGACCGCACAGCCGAGGACGACATAGCCCATGTGGCTGATCGAACTGTAGGCGACGAGACGCTTGAAGTCGGTCTGAGCCAGACAGCAGAACGCGCCATAGATGATGTTGATGATGCCCAGCGTCGCAAGGAACCACGCCAGGCTCGCACCGGCCGCCGGGAAGATCGGATAGCAGACGCGAAGGAAGCCGTATGCGCCGAGCTTCAGCAGAATGCCGGCCAAGATCATCGAGATCGGCGTCGGCGCCTCGACGTGGGCATCGGGCAACCAGGTATGGAACGGGAAGAGTGGCACCTTGATCATGAAGCCGATGAAGAGCATCACGAACATGGCCGTGCCGAAGTTCCAGGTCAGGAACATCCGGTTGGGGTCGTTGAACGCCTCGCGGATGGCATCCGTGGTCGCGTATTCGAGCAGGTTGAAGGTCCCCGTGCCGCCCATGACCTCGGCGCTGGTGAAGTACATCGCGAGGAGCGCGACGAGCATCAGCACCGAACCCGCCAGTGTATAGATGAAGAACTTGATCGCGGCGTATTCCTTCCGCGCCCCGCCCCAGATGCCGATCAGGAAATACATCGGCAGCAGCATCACTTCCCAGAAGATATAGAACAGGAAGAAGTCCAGCGCACAGAAGGTGCCGAGCACGCCGGTCTCCAGAATCAGGAACAGCGCGAAGAAGCCCTTCGGCCCCTTGTTCACCTTCCAGTGCTCGAAATTCCAGCTCGCCCACGCCGACAGCCAGGTGATGAGCGTCGTCAGGATTACGAGCGGAAACGACAGCCCGTCCATGCCAACGTGCCAATAGATGTTGAACCCGCCCTGTCGCGTGCCGTCCTCCAGCACCTTGCCGCCGACCTGAATCCACGGCACCTTGGATTCAAACTGCATGTTGCTGCCGTACGTGCTGTCGGCTGACGAGAAGCTGCCGTCGAGGAACGGGCCGAAGGTCATGCAGGACAGGATGAAGACGAAAAACGTCGTCGCCCAGGCCAGCGCCTTCGCCTGCTTCGCCGGGGCGAGCAGCACAAGGACCGCGCCGATCATCGGCGTGAAAATAATCCAGTTCAGGATGTTCGACATGTTCAACCTCTAACTCTGCCGCCGGCCGCTGGCCGGACTACCGTTGCCCGGCCTCTTGATCCGGGCCGACTGATGTCCGCCGTCTCGTCGCGGACTGAATTTCAAAACCACTCACACCGTTCGCGGCCGCGCCTATCGCGCCGAATCCGCCATGAAAATCGACTGCCGCAGCCGCTCCAGCCCCGTGCCGATCTGATCCGAGAACAGCACGCATAGGAGCGCGATCGCCGCCGCGCCGGCCGTCAGCGTCACATACGTTCGAATCCGCCCGTTCTGCGGCCGGCGAATGGCCGAGCCGAGATCGTACACCGCGTTGGCCATGCCGTTGGCGAGGGCATCGACGAGGCCGATGTCCTTCTTCTCCACCGGCATGTCGAGCTGTCGACCCGCGAAGATGCCGAGGTTCTTCGTGAAGAACGCCGCCAGGTTGACCGCGCCGTCCACGATTTTCAGGTCGAACCACGCGCACACCGAACCGACCACGCGGCACCCCATCACGAGGAAGAAGTTGTACGCGTGATCGATGTAATACTTGTTCTCAACAAACGTCGCGAGCGGACCGAACGCCTTCTTGATCTTCGTCGCAGCGCCGAGGCCCCGCATGTAAAGCAGCGCCGCCAGGCCCATGCCGATCAGCCACGAAAAACCGACGCCCCAGATGAGCCACGTGTGCGGATTCTTCCCCTCGTCGTGCGTCAGCGTCAGCATCGACTGCCGCGGCACCTCGCCGAGCCCGTGCGCCTCGCCATCAATCGCCACGACGGCCGATGCATCCGCACCGATGCCCGCCGCATCTGCAAGCATCGGCCGGAAGACCCAGTAGCTGCAAAAGATGGTACCGATCGCCAGCACGACGAGCGGGATGTACATCATCGGGCTCTCGTGGGCGTGATCATACACATGATGATCGCGCGGCTTGCCCATGAACGTCAGCCACCAGACCCGCATCATGTAGAACGGCGTGACGTAAGCGATGATGATCGGGAACCAGAATAGAATCTTGGGGAGCCTCGGCACATTGGCCGCGATGCTCATCTTCTCCGGCGTGCCGGTGGCATGACTGTCTTGGCTGCCGGTGGCATGACCCGCTGCGTCACCGCCGTGCGGCTTCGCATCGTGGCCGGCCGGCTCACTCATCGCGAGAAGCGCGTTCGCCTGAGCCGGTTCGCGATGTGACACGAGTCGGACAGTGCCCTCGCCGCGCGAGTCCGCCGCATGTTCGGCATCATGGGCATCGGCCCAGTTGTACGCCCGCTCATACGCAACCGCGAGAATCTCGTCCTTGCTGAAGTAGCCGCCGAGGCCGAGATGCGCGCCCGGAATGCCGAACCCGGCGATCGCCAGGACGCCGATGAAGAACGTCCAGCAGGTGACCGGCATCTTCTTTCGCAGGCCGCCCATCTTGGTGATTTCCTGCTCGTGATGGCAGCCTTCGATGACCTGGCCGGAGCCGAGGAAGAGCATCGCCTTGAAGAAGGCGTGCGTCATCAGGTGGAACAGCGCCGCGATCCACGCCCCGACGCCAAGGCCGAAGATCATGTAGCCGAGCTGGCTGAGCGTTGAATACGCGAGAACCTTCTTAATGTCCGTCTGCACGATGGCGATGATCGCCGTCAGCGTCAGCGTGATGCAGCCAATCACCGCGATGAAGAACTGCGCATCGGGCGTGAGCAACCGGAAGACGCGCGCCACGAGGTACACGCCGGCCGCCACCATCGTCGCGGCGTGGATCAGCGCCGACACCGGCGTCGGACCCGCCATGGCGTCCGGCAACCAGACATGCAGCGGGAACTGGGCGCTCTTGCCCGTGGCGCCCGCCAGCAGGAGCGCCGGGATCGCGATGGCGGCCGTGCCGCCGGCCAGCGCGGCGCGGGGCAGGACGTCGCTGAAGGCCAGCGAGCCGTACGTCGTCCAGATCAGCATGAGGGCCACCAGGAAGGCCAGGTCGCCCACCCGGTTGACCACGAACGCCTTCCGCCCCGCCGAGGCGTTGGCCGGGTCGGTGTGCCAGAAGCCGATGAGCAGGTAGCTGCACAGGCCCACCAGCTCCCAGCCGACGAACAGCATGAGGAAGTTGTCGCCCAGCACCAGCGTCAACATGCTGAAGATGAACAGGTTGAGGTAGGCGAAGTAGCGCCGCCGGTCCGGGTCGTGGGCCATGTAGCCCATGGAGAACACGTGGATCAGGAAGCCG
>CALLKH010000124.1 GCA_938008425.1 uncultured Planctomycetaceae bacterium
GGCTCATGAAACACGTTCGTTCTACCGCTGCTCCTTTCGCGTTGATCACGCTCCTTGGTATAGGATGCGTTCAAGTCGATGCGAGCCGGGATTTCCGCGATGCATCTGGCGGCGTCGCCGAGCGCAACGGCGTGACTGACGCGTACGATCCGGCCGACGAAGCGCTGTGCAGGGCGAAGACAAGTGAATACCTTGACGGTGGTCTGACGATCGACGAGGCGGTCAGTGTCGCCCTGCTCAACAACCCCGCATTCCAGGCGGACTTCCTGTCAATCGGCGTTTCCCGCGCGGACCTGGTGCAATCCGGCCTGCTCTCGAATCCGACGCTTTTCTTCAGCGTTCGTTTTCCAGAAGCCGGCGGCCGATCAAGCCTGAATTTCAGTTTTGCCCAGCAACTGGTCGACCTCTGGCAGATTCCGGTGCGCAAGCAGATTGCTCAGGCCGATCTTGAGCGGACCGTCGCAAACGTCCTTGATCGAGGCGTTCAACTGGCTGCGGAGGTGAGGACCCGGTGCATTCAACTCCTCGCGTTGCAGCGAACAGAGCAAATCGCATCTGACAACCTGAACCTGACCCACACGCTGCTGAAGTTGTCGCAGGCGCGACTGGACGCGGGCGAAACAGATCCGACAGACGTAAACCTGGTGCACAGCCATGTCTATCAGGCCGAACAAGTGCTGATCGAGATTCGTCGAGATCGACAGGCCGCCGAGTTAAGCCTTGCATCTCTGCTCGGGCTGATTCGCTGGCCTCAGAAATGGGACCTTCGAGGAAGCCTGGAGCCCGATGCGTCGGAGTTCATCGACGCGAACGAGCTAGTGAGGTGGGCGCAGGATGAGCGGTTTGATGTCCGGGTTGTCCTCAGCCAGATCGATTCAGCCGAGGCTCAACTGGAGCGCGAATATCTGGAGATATTTCCGAACGTGACGCTGGGACTGGAAGCGGAACGCACGGACCGGCGAGCGCTTCCGGGGCGCAAGATACTGGCGGATACGGCGCGCGCTTCGATGGCGACGGGCGCCCCGACCGCGCCCACCATCGAATCTCGCGGCCAGCGCAACTTGATTCGCAGGCAAATCGTCGATTCGCTGCTCGGACCCAGCGTCCAATTGACCCTGCCCATCTGGGACCAGAATCAGGCTCAGATTGCCAAGACGCGTTTCGCGGTTCTTCAACTTCGAAAGCAATACGAAAGCCTGCTGGATCGCGTGACACAAGAAGTCCATCAGGCAAGCATTGCGGCCGCTGCCGCGCGCGAGCTGGCCCAACTGCTCGGCACCAAGGCGCTTCCGCGCGCTCGAGAAAACGTCGAAATCATTCGTCAGCAATATGAGAACGGCGAACAGGGAATCCTGTTCCTGCTCGAAGCACAGGAGGCACTCTTGTTGCAGAGCCGAGCCCATGTAGACGCGCTTCGCGACCAGGCGCTCGCTTCCGCCGAGCTGACCCGCGCCGTCGGCGGCAGACGGCCGGCAGCCCCCGGCCGAGCGCCGGCGACCACCCAGCCGGCGTTGACTTCACCCTCTGATCCAGTGGAGCCGAATCATGCAGACAAATGAAATGATTGACCTGGCCAGCGCCATAACCGGCATTCTCCAGGTGCTGATGACCTTCTTCCTGGACTTCTTCAGACAGACGTTGGCGGCGTTCCTGTTCTGATGCGACGAGGGTTTCTACCATGAAAAGAACCAAAATGAACCTCACGAAGGGGCCAATTTCGACGATGGTGCCAAAGCTATGGCCGTGTCTCATGTGCCTGATGTTGGGGGCGGGGCCTGAAGGGACCACATCATCAAAGCCCGGAGGCGCTGCACCAGCGTCGGTCGAGAACCGCGTAACCGAGGCTGATCTCACGACCATCACATTGACGCCGCTTGCGGCGGATCGCCTGGCGATCAAGACCGTTGAGTCGCGGGAAGGACGGCTGAATCGTCGGCGATTCTATGGCGGAGAAGCGATGGCTCCACCTGACCGAGCCATTCAACTCGTCGCACCATTCGCGGGGACCATCGTGGTCGGCGACGACGGGCCGATTCCAAGAACAGGATCGTCGCTGAAAAAGGGCGACGTGATCCTTCGCCTCCAGCCATCCGTTATGGCCGAGCGCGAAGTGTTGGCTCCCTCCGAGCGGATCGCCCTGGCGCGGGCAGCCGCAGACTTCGAAGCGGCCCAGGCGCAGGCAGAGGGCGAAGTAAACGCGGCGCGTGTTCAATTGGAAGCAGCCGAAGTCCGCCTGGATCGCGCTCAGCGCCTGCGTGACCAGAATGCGACAAGTGTCAGACAACTGGATGAGGCAAAGGCGGAACATGAACTCGCTCAGGCAAGGCTGGAGGCCGCGCAAGCGAAGGTCGCCGCGTGGATATCGGCGTCGCAGGGCATGCATGCGGACCCGCGACTGTCGCTTGAATTGCTCGCCCCATTTGACGGCGTCCTGATGGACCTGGCCGTCGTTCCCGGCGAGATCATCGCCGCAAACTCGCCCGTTGCTCGCATCGTCAGCGCAAGTCCGCTCTGGATCCGAGTTCGCACATACGTTGGAGAGCTGGACGACATGGACCCGAATGGCGTCGTAAGACTCGGGTCGCTCAATGGTCGGCCTCAACCCGACATGCCGGCGATCGAGCGAATTGCCGGCACACCGACGGCGGACCCGGTCTCCTCCGCTGTCGATCTGTACTTTCTGTTCGAGAATTCGGAAGCGGCCGTTCGACCCGGCCAGCGCGTCGGCGTCTGGATTCCCCTGAGTGAAACCACCGATGGCATCGTCGTTCCCTGGTCCGCCATTTTGTACGACCATCACGGCGGCGCCTGGGTGTACGAGCAATTACAACCGAGACAGTTTTCTCGACGCCGAGTTCAGCTCGACGCGGTAAAGGACGGTCATGCCCTGCTTTCCCGAGGTCTGCGCGCCGGCGCCAGAATCGTGACGGATGGCGCCGCGGAATTGTTCGGGGTTGAGTTCGGCGCGGGCAAGTAGGCCGACGCGAGGATTTTTTTCCAACACATGTTGACCTGGCTTGTTTCAACATCACTGCGCTTTCGTGTGCCGGTTATCGTGCTGGCACTGTGCCTGATGGTCTTGGGCGTACAGACCGCGCGTGTGACGCCGTTGGACGTGTTCCCCGAATTCGCCCCGCCGCTCGTCGAAATTCAAACCGAGGCGCCGGGACTCTCGACGGATGAAGTCGAGAGTCTCATCACCGTCCCGCTTGAAAACGCCCTCAATGGCACGGCATGGCTCAAGACCATTCGTTCCAAGTCCGTTCAGGGTCTCTCATCCGTGGTCCTTCTATTCGAAGAAGGGACCGATCTGCTCAAGGCCCGACAGATTGTCCAGGAACGTCTGTCCGTCGAAGCCGCGCGATTACCCGCATTGGCGCGGCCCCCCGTCATGCTCTCGCCGCTCTCATCATTGAGCCGCATTTTGAAGATCGGCATGTCGTCCGACACATTGTCGCAGATGGACATGACGCTGCTGGCCAAGTGGACGATTCGCCCCAAACTCATGGCCATTCCCGGTGTCGCCAACGTCGCCATTTGGGGCCAGAGAGACAGGCAGTTTCAAGTCCTTGTCGTTCCGGCCGTGCTCCGTGCTCACGGCGTGACACTGGATGAGGTCATCAAGGCCGCCGGCGACGCGACCGTAGTCAGCGCGGGTGGATTTGTCGATCAACCCAATCAGCGGCTGGCCGTCCGTCACTCTTCCTGGATTGTCGAACCTGACGATCTGGCGCAATCCATCGTCGCATTTCGCGGCGGCGCACCGATACGGCTCGGCGACGTCGCCCAAGTCGTTGAAGGATTTCCGCCGCCGATCGGCGATGCGGTCATCAATGACGGTCCCGGCTTGTTGCTGATCGTCGAAAAGCAGCCCTGGGGAAACACCCTTTCGGTGACCAGGCATGTCGAAGAGGCCATCGAGGCTCTCAAGCCCGGCCTCAAAGGCGTAAACATCGATTCGACGATCTTCCGTCCGGCCACGTTCATCGAGCGATCGATCGACAACCTGTCCCACGCCATGCTGGTCGGCTGCGTACTCGTTTGCGTTGTACTGATTGTCTTTCTCTTCGACTGGCGTACGGCGGTCATCAGCCTGACAGCGATTCCCCTATCGGTATTGGGAGCAGCGGTCGTGCTCTATCTGCGAGGCGGCACGCTCAACGTCATGGTCCTCGCCGGACTGGTCATCGCGGTGGGCGAGGTGGTGGATGACGCCATCATTGATGTGGAGAATATCGCCCGACGCCTGAGGTTGAACCGCGATTCCGTCAGTCCCCTTTCGGCGTTTCAAGTGGTATTGAATGCGTCGCTCGAAGTGCGCAGCGCGGTCGTTTATGCCAGTCTCATTGTCATTCTCGTATTCTTGCCCGTCTTCTTCCTTCCCGGACTGGCGGGGACATTTTTTCGTCCGCTGGCCGTCTCCTACATTCTTGCCATCCTCGCATCACTGGGGGTCGCACTCACGGTCACGCCCGCCATGTGCCTCGTCTTGCTGCCCCACGGACGGCTGCATCGGCAGGATGCGCCGCTCGTCCGATTCCTGAAGAAGGCGTATCGAAACATCCTGCCTCGATTTGTGCTTCACCCGCGCCGCGCTGTCGGGGCGCTGCTGGTCATGTTCGCGCTCGCCGCGAGCGCCATTCCCATACTCGCAGAGGAATTCCTGCCGTCCTTCAAGGAAACCGATTTCCTGATGCACTGGGTTGAGAAACCCGGTACGTCGCTCGATGCAATGCAGCGAATCACCGTACAGGCCAGCAAGGAATTGCGATCGATTCCCGGCGTTCGCAACTTCGGCGCCCACATCGGCCGAGCGGAAGTGGCGGACGAAGTCGTCGGCCCCAACTTCACTGAGCTTTGGATCAGCATCGACCCCGAAGTGGACTACGACGGCGCTATCGCACACATCCAGGAAGTGGTAGATGGCTATCCCGGCCTCTATCGCGATGTGCTCACGTATCTCAAGGAGCGAATCAAGGAAGTGCTGACCGGCGCCAGCGCGAGCATCGTGGTTCGCGTGTTCGGCCCCGATCTCGACACGTTGCGCGGCAAGGCGCAGGAGATAGGCGCAGCGATCAAGGACATCGAAGGCATTGCCGATCTCAAAGTCGAACCCCAGGTGCTTGTGCCACAGATCCACGTCGTGATTCGCCCGGAGACGGCGGCACAGTTCGGCCTGACCGCCGGGGCGATCCGCCGCGCCGCGACGACCGTCGTGAAGGGCGTGAAGGTCGGCGAGGTCTACGATCAGCAGATGGTCTTTGACGTCGCGGTCTGGGGCTCGCCAGAGGTACGAAGTGACCTCGCGTCGATTCGCGAATTGCTGATCGACACACCAGGCGGCGGTCACGTTCCATTGAAGGACGTCGCGGACGTGTCCATCGAGGCGACGCCGAATGAAATAAAACGTGAGGGTGCATCACGCCGCATCGACGTCACCTGCAACGTCCGAGATCGAGACCTGGGAAGCGTCGCCAAGGAGATTGAGAATCGCGTCCGAAATCTCTCATTTGATCGCGGCTATCACCCCGAGTTCCTGGGCGAGTACGCAGCCCGGGTCGAATCCCGAAACAACCTGCTGATGCTTTCCGCCTTCGCCCTCGTCGGAATATTCCTCTTATTGCACATGGACTTCCAATCCGCCCGTCTGGCCGGCCTGGTCTTCGTCACGCTTCCTTTCGCATTGATCGGCGGCGTCGCCGGCGCGCTGCTCAGTGGAGGCGTGCTCTCGCTCGGTTCGCTCGTCGGATTCGTGACCGTGCTTGGGATCGCCGCGCGTAACGGCATCATGCTGGTGAGCCATTATCGACACTTGAGGGAAGAAGGAATGCCGATGGGGCTGAAGCTGATCATTCAAGGCGCCGAAGAACGGCTGTCGCCTATTTTGATGACTGCCCTTTGCGCCGGCCTGGGTTTGCTTCCGCTGGTTGTCGCCGGGAGTCGCCCCGGTCACGAAATCGAGCATCCCATGGCGATTGTCATTCTCGGCGGACTCATCACTTCCACGATCCTCAACCTGATCTTACTGCCCGCACTTTACTGGATGATGTTTCGAAATGAGGTGAGCCCGTCACGCCACGCGTGATTGACTGCGCCACGCCATCGAATACCCTTTCAAGGAGAGAGGATATCACGTTCATCCATTCTGTTCGCAGAATTGACGACTGCCGGAGGGAAGGAAGGAATATCCGCGAATCAATTGGCTAGCGCTAAAGCCAATAGAAAACAAGGCCGAGTTCTCACACCCAATCGAAATGCAGTGGCGCAGAGGTGACGATAAGGTCTCCGCCTAATTCGCCAAGGTGGAAGGGACCCAACTGGCGGCCTCCCAGCTACACCTCCTGCTGGCGACCCCACCCACACCAAGAGTAGCCCTTTGCTGCGTGTAGGCGAGCGCATCCGTGAAGTTGATCCCACCCAGACGCGTTCGCAGCCGTGATGATTCAGTTCGACCATGGCCAGTGCGGTTCGTTAGAGCATTCGAAACTCAATAGGGAGAGCCTCACGACTTCGCCGCACTCGCGTCAAGCAGTCTTTCGGTCATCCGGCTGAAGCCGCTTTGATCATCGCGACGATCCCGGCTCGAAGCGCCTCGGGTAGGGCCGGCCAAGCCTTCACGACGGCCGCCAATTCGGGCTCATCCTGCTGCAAGACGCCAAGTAAAACGCCAAGCGGGTCGTCGACACGCTCGCAAGCTGCGACTCCTGCCGTAGTTACAGATTCTGCACATCGGCCTTTTAAGCCGTTGGTCCTGGGTTCGAGTCCCAGCGCTCCCAGTGATCACTTCACGAGATTCGTCATAAACAACGAATCAATCTCATTAATTCGGCTGTCGGAACACGCGCATTTCTGCCCATCAGCACGCGACGGTTGCACCTCGGCGCCGAACGCTGCGCTAACCGCCGGTTCGAAGGACGGGGTCGTGGAAATAGAGAAATCGCCAGAGTCCCTCCGCGCCGTGGCAGGTCGTACAGGCATTGGGCGGCGCGAATGGGCGCAGCATCAGGCGCATCTGTCCTCTCTCACCAGCCGACAAGGTCGTCGCGAAGCTTGACGTTGCAGGATCCACCGGCTGGCCGTGCGGAACGTGACAGGTCTTGCATGTCATGCGGCCGGCGACGGACTCCGCTCCAGCATCGTCAAACAGCGGCAGAGACGCCGTGAAGCCATCAATGCCCGGCGCGAGCATGGGCACCGGCGGATGCGAAGCGATCGCCGGCGGCCGGGCGCGTCCGCCGGACCGATGGCAGCTCACGCAGGCGCTGTCCTCATTGTCCGCGACGACGAATCCGGCCGGAAGCGGATCGAGGGCGAGCAGGCTGCTGCCCAGCGCGGCGGGTTCGGCGTGCATCCCATGACACGCTCGGCAGGCTGCGCCGCCGTGACCCCGATCGCCCCCGATATCCGCGTGCGCCGTGAGCAAAATCTGCTGCATCGGCGAATGGCACTGTATGCACAGATCGGATGCCGGCGCGTCGCGGCTCACGCGCAGAAGCTTGTCCGTCGCGGAGTGGGGATTGTGGCACGTCTTGCATCCCAGCCCGCGCGTGTGGGCCTCGTCGATCGAGACCAGCGGAAGAGACGTCGAAGCCGCCACTGCCGCGCGCGGGTGCATCGCGCCGTGTCCGCCGCCGGCCTTCCAGTCGGCGGACGAGTGACATGCCACACATGTGGCATCCGACGAATTCCCGGCCGTCGAGACCCGCCACAGGCTGCCGTCGGGCGTCGAATGCGGCCGATGGCAGGCAAGGCAGGAATCATTCGCCTCGCGCGAGGCGCCCGGCCATGCCTTTTCATCGCCGGCGCAAAAATCGTGCCTCCCGCCCGCCAACAGAGCCTGATCAGAATGGCAGCTTGCGCAGAGCTGCGCCGGCTGGTCTCGCAGGAAATGCCGGGCGGAAGTTTCGTGCGGATCGTGGCACCCCGTGCAGCCGACGCCGGGATGGTTGTGGCCGCCCAGCGCCGATGACTCCGCGCAACGTCCCTCCTGGTGGCAGGTAATGCACTGCCCCGTCGTGTCGATCGGATGAAACTCCGGCGCTCGGGCGTAGCGATGAAACATGTGGCAGGAGCTGCACGGCCCGCCGCTCTCCGGCGTCATGCCGAGCCTGTTCCTCTCTTCGGGAAACGCGAGCCGAAGGTCGTGCGACGAGCCGAACATGGCGCTCTTTTCACTGTGACACTGGATGCACATCCGGCCTTCGCGAAGCTCCCGGGCGAGAAGAAATCGCTCCCCCTTGCCGTGATGCAGTTTGTGACACGACAAACAGATCAACTTGTCGTTCGGTCCGAGCCGCGTGTTCATATCCAGCACGGCCGCCTTCTGCTCCGCATTCACGACCGGGTTCAGGGGATGTTCAGAGTGGGCATCATCACGGAACATGCCCGGGCGCATCTGTGAATGGCACGTCAGACAGAGTTGGTTCGACTCGACGCCCATCACGAGAAGGTGATCGTGCGAGGCGCCGTGCGGTGTGTGACAGACCTGGCAGGTGATCTCCCGCGGATTGGGTCCGATGCGCGCACCGGCGTCGATCAATTCCTGGGGCACGGCCCACGGCATCCCGCCGGTGGGATGCGTTCCCAGCGTCGGCCCGCGCGTGTGATCCTCGTGGCAGCCCATGCAAAGCTGTGAGGCATTGTTCTCCACGCGCAGGAAAATGGTCGTCGCCATGTCGCCGGAAAACCGGCCGCCGCCGTGCGCTGAGTGGCAGGTGCGGCATGCGATCTGACCCTCCACCAGCGGCAACTCCGCCGGCACGCGCATGACTCCGGGCGGCGTGATGCCGGTCTGGTGACCGTGTTCCTGCCAGACCCGACGCCTCGAATCGCCGACCGAGCCGTCGTGGCACGACAGGCACATCTCGCTCTTGCTCACCGCCGGATGCTCGGGCGACAAATCCGGTACCGCACCCAGATCCGTCGGTCGCCCGCTGGCGAACGGCTCCATGAATTCAATATGACAGAGCGTGCAGGATCGGGCCTGCCGGCCGGTCACGCTCGCGCGGGGCCGGCGCGCGTCTACTCTCTTTCTTTTGTCCGAATGATCGGTGATTTGGAGCTTTCGAACACGATCGGCGCCGAGTTCAGTGACATAGAGATGGCCCTCTCTGTCAAAGGCCATGCCCATCGGAACCTCAAAATGCATGCGCTGGCCGGATTCATCGCGCAGAACGTCGATGACGGTGCCGTCGGACGTGAACACCTGCACGACGCCCAGATAGCCGTCGGACACCCAGACGCGCCCCTTTGAATCGACCGCGACGCCTTTCGGACGATAAAGCTGACCCAGTTCGATTCCATAAGCTCCGATCGCACGTGTCGGCGCGCCATTTCGATTAAACATGCCGATTCGACCGTTGATCACATCGCTGACGAGAATGGAGTCGTTCGACATCACCGCGAGCATGAACGGATGATCCAGCTCACCCAGCGACTCGCCGTGCCGGCCGAACTTTTCGACGACTCCCGAGCGGGTGTCGATCCGCAGCAGGCGGTGGCCGTCGTTGTCCGCCACCCAGGCAAAGGTGCCGTCGTTTGAAATGGCGAGATCGGTCGGGTCGCAGGGCTTGCCGTTGGTCCGGGGCGGCAGCGGTATCAGCCGAGGGGGCGCATTCGGCGAATCGACGACCACGATCCTCGCGTTTCCCGAGTCGGCGATCCAGAGCCGGCCGTCCGCGTCCACGGCAATGCCGACGGGACTCGACAGGCGAACCTCGCCCAGGGCACGGATTTCGCCGGTTGCGGCCCCCGTGGCGTCAAACTTCAGTATTCGATCGAACACGCCATCGGCGACAAAGACGGTTCCGTCGGGGCCGATCGCCACATCGGTCGGCATGCGCATTGCAAGTGAACCGACGGGTTGAAGCTCGCGGGAGAGTGTCGCCGTTAGAAGCGGGGGCTCATCCTCCGCGCGCGCTGACTCCGTCGCCCCGTTCAAGGCGCACCAGCAGGCCATCACGACTGGGAGCATCCGATGTGGTCGCAGGGACACAAACCGCCTTTCGCCGGGTTGCCGATCAATCGTGATTCGGCGTACCATAATCTAGACCCATCAGCGTCGATCGACCGAGAAATCTCAAGTCAACAGCCATTCTCGTGCCGAAGTCGTGATTGATCAGTTCACTCACTTGTTCGAGTCCATCCATTATGAACGGTCATAATCCCGAATCCGAGCAGAAAAACAACGAGACCTCCGCAACCGAGGCCGCTTCGCCCTCGGACGCGGCCCAGAAGAAGCCCGCCCGGCGCCGCCTCTTTCGGAAACTGGCGTTGGCCTCCCTTGTGCTGCTGGTGCTTGGCGCCTCCGGGATCGGCGGCGCGGAGTATTACACAGCCCAGCCGGATTTCTGCGGATCCTGCCACATCATGATTCCCTATTACGACTCCTGGGAAAAGGACAAGCACGGCCACGACGGCGCGGTCTGGTGCGTGGATTGTCACTACGCCCCGGGCGAACACCACACCTTCATGGCAAAGTTTCGCGGCCTTTCTCAAGCCGCCAGTTACTTCAGCGGGCGCGCCGGAGCCGGACGGCCTCGCGCGCATGTGAATGATGCCAGCTGCATGACGTCCAGTTGCCACGGAGACGGGCAGTTCATGGATGACGTCTACCGCATCGGCGAAACTCGAATGGAGACCCGCCTCGTCGGGGGCCGGGAAACGGAAGTGGAGCGCACCCCGACGGTCAGCTTCACGCACGCCAAGCATCTCAAGCCGGACGCCCGGCTCACGGAGACCGAGCAAGCGATCGCCGCCATCAGGGATCGGATCAAGTCGGCCGCGCCGGGGGCATTCGAGTCCATTCAGCAGGCCGCCAGGTCCGTGGAGGCGGCGGACGAACGTCATGACCGGATGAATACGGCGGCGGCGGTGCTGCCGACGCCGGAGCTCGCTGAAGACGCGCAGGAGTGGATGAGGCTGGAGCATACGCGGCTGCGACTCCTGCAGCTGAGCGGGCTGAACTGCGCCGCCTGCCACACCTATGACGCCTCCGGCGCCAACCACTTCGCCGTCGATCGACAGACCTGCTTTACCTGCCACTTCACCAACCAGCACTTCAACGAGAGCACGGGCGAATGCCTGGGCTGCCATGAGCCGCCGACCCGCATGATTCAGATTCACGCGAGCCCATCGGCCGGGGCGGGACAAGTGACCACCGCCTCCACGATGTCGCTGATGGATCACCGCGACATTGTCGAGCGAAAGATCGACTGCGTGAGCTGTCACTTCGACGTCATTCAGGGTTCTTCGTCCGTCTCGGCCAGGGACTGTACCCACTGCCACGACCAGGCCCGCTTCACAGAGGAATTCGAGCGGCGGACGACCGAGACGGTGGCGGAGTACCATCGCGTCCACGTCGAGTTCCAGCGGGCGCGATGCCAGGATTGTCATCGCAGCGTTGAACATCAACTGGTCAACGCGATAGACGTCGGTTCGAGCGAGGAATTTCTTAAGCCCGTGCTCAATGACTGCCAGCACTGCCATCCGGGACATCACGGTGAACAGGTCAATCTTCTCATGGGTCGCGGCGGCGAAGGCGAATCGCGGGAGATGCCCAACGCCATGTTCGGTTCTCGCCTGAACTGCCGGGCGTGCCATTCGATGGCGGGCAGCGACTTCAAGGGCGATCCCCTCATCAAGGCGACGGAGCAGACCTGCATCGCCTGCCATGGCAGCGACTACGACCAGTTGTTCCGGCAGTGGCTGAGCGAAATCCAATCGCACCTTTCCGAGGCCGAGGCCTCACTCCAGCGGGTGGACGAGCGCGTCCGGGTCGTGACGGCGCAGGGCGGATTGATTTCTCAGGACGTCGCCGGCCGAATCACGCAGGCCCGGCACAACATCCATTTCGTCCGAACCGGCAACGGCATTCATAATAAGAACTATGCCCTGCACCTTCTGGACATCAGCGTTC